>JADZFJ010000294.1 GCA_020849935.1 Crocinitomix sp.
AATTATTCGCCTTACTTTATAACAAATCAAAAGGGAAATTAGGCAACTTCATCAAAAAAGAATTGGATACCAAATTGCTCAATCCAAACCTTGATGTGAATGACCTTGATGAAATTCCGAATAAAATTGGCGTGTATAAATTATATGATGTCAATCGAACGCTTATATATATTGGAAAAAGCATCCACCTAAAAAAGCGTGTTGAGCAACATTTAAAAAACAATAAAACCGATAAGGGGTCGGAAATGCGCGAAAAAATTGCTTTCATCGACCATTCGTTGACAGGAAGTGAGTTAATTGCCCTTTTACAAGAATCAGAAGCGATCAAACTAAATCAGCCTGTTTATAATGTCGCGCAGCGAAACACACAATTCAATTATGGCCTGTTTTTGTATGTGGATCAAAACGGCTACAAAAATCTCCATGTCAAAAAAAATAACCTGACCGAAGTTCCCCTGGTGACTTTTACCTCTTTGTCTGTAGGAAAAAAATATTTGGAGCATTATTTGGAGGAATATAACTTGTGCCAAGGCATGTGCCATTTAGATTCGCGGGCGGGTGCATGCTTTAATCACTCCATCAAAAAATGCAAAGGGGCTTGTGTAGGACAAGAATCGGCAGAAGATTACAACAGTCGGGTCGAAAAATTAATGCTGACCTTAAATTTTAACGGGAAAAGCTTTTTAATTGTGGACAAAGGCAGGAATTCGAACGAATCAAGTTTTGTGTCGATAAAAAATGGCCAATACGAGGGCTTTGGCTACATTCATCGGTTTCTTTTAAAACGAAAAATAGAAAATTTCCAAAAATTTCTCATCAAACAAGAAACCAACCGCGATTTTCATTCGATTATAAAAATGCAATTACTCAAGTATAAAAATCTTGGAATTCATCCCTTATAAATCTTACCTTAAACAAGTTTGAACCCCCTGTAATAAGTGACGCAAACCTAGATTTTAACCAACAAAATCGACCTGCATTTTGGGGTGCGGTTAATATCTTGGTGAAAAGTAAGCCACAAAAATTGACGGCAAACCGATGAAAAATTGTACTTTTGTCTTCTTTTAAATAGAAATGGCTAAAATACTTTCGCATGAATAATTATGGAAAAAGAGCAGAAAATGCTTCATTAGAATCAATTGGCTTAAAGAATTTAGGGAATTGCTACTGGAACCTTACTCCTTCAGAATTAGTAGAGGAAACCATCATCAATGGACAAGGTGTTCTCACTGATACAGGTGCTCTTGCAATCGAAACAGGTGAATTTACAGGAAGATCTCCGGAAGATCGTTTTATCGTTTGTGACGCAAAAACGGAAAACGCAGTTTGGTGGGGAAAAGTCAACAAAAAATTTGAAACTGAAAAATACGTTGCGCTTTATAATCGCATGAAAGCTTATATCAATGGGCGTGATTTGTATGTGAGAGATGCTTACGCTTGTGCGGATGAAACGTATCGTTTAAATATTCGTGTGGTAACAGAAACACCTTGGGCAAATATGTTTGCTTACAATATGTTCTTACGCCCTTCGGATGAAGAAATTGCAAATTTTACGCCTGAATGGCATATCGTATGTGTGCCAGATTTTATGGCAGATCCTGCTATCGACGGAACAAGACAACATAATTTTGCGATCCTTAACTTCACAGATAAAATGATCATTATCGGTGGTACAGGTTATACAGGTGAAGTGAAAAAAGGAATTTTTTCTGTGTTAAATTTTGTTTTACCTCACGAGAAAAATGTATTGTCAATGCATTGCTCTGCAAACGTTGGAAAAGATGGTGATACTGCGGTATTCTTTGGTTTATCCGGTACAGGTAAAACCACTTTATCTTCTGACGAAAACAGACATTTAATTGGAGATGATGAGCATGGTTGGTCGGCAAATGGCGTCTTTAATTTTGAAGGTGGATGTTATGCTAAAACCATCGATTTATCTGCTGAAAAAGAACCACAAATTTACAATGCGATTAAATTTGGTGCAATTTTAGAAAATATTGGCTTTGTAAACGGTACAACGACTCCTGATTACAGCGATGCTTCTATCACTCAAAATACACGAGTTTCTTACCCGATCCACTTTATTGATAATATTATGGTGCCATCAAAAGGTGGAATTCCAAAAAATATTTTCTTTTTAACTGCGGATGCTTCAGGGATTTTACCTCCGATCTCAAAATTAACTGCCGGTCAAGCAATGTATCACTTTATTTCAGGATATACTGCGAAAGTAGCAGGAACAGAAGCCGGAGTTACAGAACCACAAACGGTTTTCTCTGCTTGTTTCGGAGCACCTTTCTTACCACTTCATCCAGCAACGTATGCCGAAATGTTAGGTAAAAAAATGGCGGAAAACTCGGTTAATGTTTGGTTAATCAACACTGGCTGGTCTGGTGGTGAATACGGAATTGGAAACCGAATTAGCTTAAAATATACCCGTGCAATGATTACTTCTGCTTTAGAAGGTAAACTTGCCAATGTAGGTTATACAACCCACGAAATTTTTGGTTTAGCAATGCCAAATGAATGTGAAAACGTTCCTTCGGAAATCTTAAACCCAAGAAATACATGGGCAAATAAAGAAGCTTACGACGAAAAAGCAAGCATCTTAGCAAATAAGTTCAATGCAAACTTTGAACAATTTAAATCAAATGCAAGTGCCGAAATCCTCGCGGCTGCTCCAAAAGCAAAAGTGACGGCTTAGTCATTCACAAATTATAATTTGATAGCCCGTTATGTTTTCATAGCGGGCTTTTTTTTAAGGATAAATTCGAACTAATTTGCCTGTTTCATACAAACGCTCAAGCTCGGATTTTTCGTAGATTGCAAAAAATTGAAGGTCAAATTCATTGGCTAAAATCATTTCTCGTGAAGGAATTGCGTTTGCAAATAAATAGGCATAATTGCGCATAAAACGTTTATTGTCAACAATACTATCCAAACGCATCGGGGCAAATTTTTCACCTTCCTGAAAGACATACACCTGTCCTACTTGAGGATTTGCCAATAATTTAGGTGTTTGATCGCGGTTGATAAAAAGGATGATGCCCCAAATCAATAATAAGCCAACAATTAGAATAATCGAGTTTTTATTCTGCGCTAAAAATTTTTTAAACATAATAGCCAATTAAATCTTTACTCCCATCACACAAACATCATCCAATTGTTCACGGTCTTTCATCCACTCAATAAAGGCTTTTCGCAATTCTTTCTTTTGCTCATTCATGGATAAATGCGCAATACTTTCCAGTAATTTTTGGAAGGATTTATAATTATACTTTTTGCCAAACTCACCCCCAAATTGATCGGCATATCCATCTGTAAACAAATACACCATATCGCCCGGTTGAAGTTGATGCGATTTTGAAGCAAAAGGAACTTGACGGACATAACTTCCAACTGGCTGTTTGTCTGGCGTCAAAACCGTCATTTTTTGCGGATTTTTTTCAAAAATATAAATTGGATTAAAGGCACCTGAATAAGACAATTCGTTCGTATCTAGATTTAAGCGACACAAAGCAATGTCCATACCATCACTCATTTGATTTTCATCCGTGCCTATTTGTTTGGCAATTAACCGACGCGTGGTATCCAAAATGGCGCCCGTTTCATCGTTTGCACATAATTCAACCGCTTTATTCAAGGCATTCATACAAACAATACTTAAAATCGCACCGGGCACCCCATGTCCAGTACAATCTGCGACTGCAAAAAACAGATGATTTTCATGTCGTTCGATCCAGTAAAAATCACCTGCTACCACATCTTTTGGGGCGTGATAAACAAAAATTTCCCGCTCATTTTTTCGAAATGTTTCTTCACTTGGAAAAATGGCTGTTTGAATTTTTAAGGCATACCGAATCGAAGCCATAATGTCCTTATTTTTCCGTTCTAATTCCAACTTTTGATGCAGTGCTAATTCTTTTTGTTTTTGATCTTCTGCCAATAACTTTCGGGCGTAAGGAATCAAAATAAAGGCCATTAAAATGATCACAAAGGCGGCGATTGCTACTTCGCGGGCATATCTTTTATTTACCAGCGCGGTAAACTCGTCAAAATTAATGTCAGCTTCTACCAAGGCAACCACTTTTCCTTCTTTATTCTTGATGGGCGCAAAGGCCGACAACCAAGTACCATTTTCACTCTGGTATTTTGGGATAATTCCCCCAGTTTCCATATTTTCCCTGAGCTCTTTTGGCGGTTGTTGGTAAGGATTTTTAAAATCTACGAAATCGTCCGATCGCACCCCGTAGACAAATTCATCGGTTTTTTCTATATAAACCAAAGTGTACATGGGACTTAACTTATTCAACTCAACAATTTTATTCAATTGATGGGACATAAATTGGTACGTCGAATCCGATTTAATTTGCTCCGCAGAAACACCTTTTGAGTAGCGATTCATCAAGTCTTCATGCGCATCGCCGTTCATGCAGGTGGTAAGCGTCGTGACAATCCCAGACAACTTATCGTATTGACGTTCTTCTTGCAATTGAAGTTCGTTGTAATATGAAAAGACAATAAAAAATCCAGTAATTGCAATAATACTTGCGTAAATAATGAGCATAATCCGTGTAGACAGATTTGATAAGATTCTATTTATCAAGCTACTCATTCTTAATCAATCAATTTTAACTTCTTTATTTAAATTTAAACATTTTAATCGAATTATTGAGACTATCTCATAAAAATCAACCAATTCTTAACTAGTTGCATTTTTCGCAAATTCTAAAATTAGTCGCAGAATCCAATAATTGCTTACATTCAGCATTTCGTATTTTTGACAAAAAATAAAGGATCTTATGAGCATCACAAAAGACAAATTAAACAAAGTTGTTGAAGCCATCAAAAATGAGGCGAGTATTGAGCGTGTGGAAAATTTTGACACCGAAATCACCAAATCATATCCGAGTATTTCAATGCGGAATCCCTATACCAAAGAAGGGCAAGAGGAGCGTTTGGCCTTTATCAAAAATAATCGCCAATTGGATTTACCCTTTTTATCTGGGAAAACTCATTTTAGTGATAATGAAAGTTTAAAAGGGAATATTGAAAACTTTATAGGAATGACTCAATTGCCGACGGGTGTTTTTGGGCCTTTGGTCATCAATGGGGCGAATGCAAGTGGTGCTTATTTTATTCCACTTGCCACAAGCGAAGGTGCTTTGATTGCTTCCTATTCGCGCGGAGCAAAAGCTTGTAAGGATGCTGGGGCAATTGTTTCGGTTTGTTTGATGGAAGGTGTGCAACGTTGTCCTATCTTTAAATTTGACAATTTATTGCAATTGGGGAAATTTGTGGTGTGGTTGATGGAGAAAAAGGAAGAGTTTCAGCGAATCACCAGTGAAACGAGCAATTATGCCGTTTTAAACGACATGGAAATGAATATCGAAGGAAATCAGGTCATCGTCACCTTCGAATTTACCACAGGCGATGCGGCAGGGCAAAATATGGTGACGATTTGTACCGATCAAATTTGTCAATACATCATTGCCCAAACGCCGATTCAACCTAAATTGTGGTTCATAGAAAGTAATTTTTCTGGCGATAAAAAAGCGACCTCTAATTCTTTCGCCTCTGTGCGAGGGAAAAATGTGAGTGCGGAAATTGTATTACCCAAAGAAATCGTTGAAAATGTGCTAAAAACGACTCCTAAATTAATGTATGAATATTGGAAAACCTCCTTTATTGGTGCGGTGAAATGTGGTGCGATTGGTGCGCAAGGTCACTTTGCAAACGGGTTAGCTGCCTTATTCATTGCTTGCGGTCAAGATGCGGCTTGCGTTTCAGAAGCATCTGTCGGTTTAACGCGAATGGAAATTACTGAAAATGGCGATTTATATTGTGCGGTGACCATGCCAAATTTGATTGTCGGCACGGTGGGTGGTGGAACGGGTTTACCAACTCAACGCGAATGTTTGGAATTAATGGATTGTTATGGTCCTGGCAACGCCAAAAAATTTGCTGAAATTGCGGCGGGTGTTTGTCTTTCTGGTGAGATTTCCATTATCGCTGCCATGTCTGCGGGACATTTTGCCTCTGCTCATAAAAAACTTGGAAGAAAATAGCCCATGATTACCAACCAATCATCCTACTTAAAACGCATGTACCAATACCAGAAGGAACGTTTTCCGGTGGTATTAAATGGCATTGCGGTATTGACATTTACCTTTTCGGCAATTTCATTTTCTCGGATTTGTCGTGGTGCAGAGGGTTTTGTGCCGTTGTCGACTTTTTTAATTGGCTGTTTTGCCACCTTTACGCTCTTTTTATTGGTGCGCATTTTTGACGAATTTAAAGATCGAATCGACGATGCGCAATACCGCACCTACTTGCCAGTTCCGCGCGGTTTAGTCTCACTAAACGAATTAAAAGTGATTGGAATTGGAATTGGGGTCTTACAAATTACTTCCATCGCCATTTTTCAACTTGAAATGCTTCCGCTTTATTTGCTGGTGATTGGATACCTCTGTTTGATGGGAGTTGAGTTTTTTGTGCCGACTTACCTTAAAAAACATCAAATTTTGTACATCACTTCGCACATGGTCATTATTCCTTTGTTGGATGTGTATTCAAGTGGATTGGATTGGCGGTTGGAACAAACCTCGCCTCATTTTGGGTTGATCTTTTTCTTTGCTGTTTCTTTTATGAATGGTTTAGTGGTTGAATTTGGTAGAAAATTAAAAGCACCTGAAGATGAAGAAATTGGAGTGGTTTCTTACACCAAACTTTGGGGAACAA
Source organism: Crocinitomix sp. (assembly GCA_020849935.1). Classification (GTDB taxonomy): domain Bacteria; phylum Bacteroidota; class Bacteroidia; order Flavobacteriales_D; family Crocinitomicaceae; genus Crocinitomix. The sequence goes on from JADZFJ010000294.1 coordinate 6,745, forward strand.
AACAAGCAACGGTTATTTGGATGCTTTCGATTCTAATCACCTTGGTATTTGCAACCTTGGCGGGATTTGTTGCAGGATTTGGAATTACCTTAATGATAGTTTTGATAGTTCTTGCAACTGTCTGCTTTATTCCTGGAATTTTATTTTTGAAAAATCCATCCAAAAAAATGGCAAAACGGGTTGAGATGATGTCAGGTATTTGGACCATTTTCATGTATTTATCGTTAGGAGGAATTCCAATGATTGTTAATTTAGTAAATGGTTAATTGTTTTGAAAGATAAAAAAAATGAAAATTTACACGCGTAACGATCATACAATCAACCGCCAAGATGTGGGAGGAAAGGGATATAATCTTTTCCAACTTCAAAAAAAGGGACATCCTGTTCCTAATTTTGTAGTAATTGATCAAAATGAATTGGCGCAAAGTCTTCCGTTTGATTCGCTGGATGCCACTGATTTTTCAACGATTGTTAACTTGATTGATCAATTTGAGTTTCCAACTTCGTTTTACTCCACTTTAACAACCGTTTTTCCAAAGGGACAATCGTCACTTTTTGCGGTTCGTTCTTCGTCTGTGCAAGAGGATGGTGAAAATTTCTCCTTTGCAGGTCAATTCGAAACGCATTTATATGTTTCTTGGGACGATTTAGGGAAATTTGTGAAAGAAATTTGGAAATCCAACTTTTCAAATCGCGTGCAAGTTTATTCTAAATCAAACGGATTAGTGCATAAAATGGGCATTGGCGTGGTCATTCAAGAAATGATTGATGCACGTGTTTCGGGCGTTGCGTTTGGCATTGATCCGACCACCAACACCCCGAATTCTAAATTAATTTGTTCCGTTTTTGGAGTTGGCGAAGGATTGGTATCGGGCGAACTCAATGCGGACACCTTTCGCATTAATAAAACCGAAATAAATCCTGAAATTGTCTTGAAAGAAAATCAAGCAAAAAGAGGAGTTTCTGGGCAAATTGAATACCACGGAGTACCG
>JADZFJ010000295.1 GCA_020849935.1 Crocinitomix sp.
AAAGACATGGCAATGGTTCAAGTGAAAGGAAAAACAATCCTGATCACGGTTTCTAACCAAGCTAAGGCAAAAACTTTTTTGTTGAAATAAGTGCTTAAAAGGGGCAGTCGCCGTGTTAACGACAGGAGCGGCATCGTGCCGACAATCCTTTCCCGAGCGCAGCGAGCGAAAGGATTGTTGGGACATACAGCGGATGGCGTGACCCGAACCGAGTGCAATTACGAAACGAAGTGAAGCGAATTGTGCGAGCGCTAGGGAAACACCCAAAAAAATAAACTAAAATTAATACCTTTTGAAATAATAAATTAGTCCAAAACCGTTTGGTATAATACCGATGCAATATATGTTTAGTCCAATTTTATTGGACTATTAGATAGATGCTTTCGGTACTATAAACTTTTAGTTCTTCCGCCATCAACAGGTAAATTGATACCATTAATATAACTTGCTGCTGGAGAGGCTAAAAATGCGATGGCATTGGCCACTTCTTCGGGTTGTGCAATGCGTCGCATAGGAGATTCGTTCGCCATTTCGGCTAAAATAGTATCGTAAGCAATGCCAGTTTTCGCTGCTTTTGTTTCGATAATTGATTTTAAACGAACTGTATTGGTTGCGCCTGGCAAAACATTGTTGACCGTAATATTATATTGTCCGAGTTCGTTTGCCAAGGTTTTGCTCCAATTAGCAACCGCACCACGAATGGTATTTGAAACGCCTAAATTTGCCAAAGGCTGTTTTACCGAAGTTGAAATGACATTAATAATTCGTCCGTACTTGGCATTCTTCATTTGTTCTAACACGGCTTGCACCAAAATATGGTTGCAAATTAAATGTTGATTGAAGGTGGCCAAAAAGGTACTTGTATCTGCTTCGTGAATGAGTCCACCCGCTGGACCGCCTGTATTGTTCACTAAAATTTCAACCGACTTATCTACTAAAAAATTGGACAACCGTTGGCGCAAATCTTCAGGATTTGAAAAATCGGCAACTAAATAGGTATGTATTTGATTCCCATTAGTTGGAAGTTGAGCACAACAGGTTTGCAAAGCTTGCTCGTTGCGGGCAACAAGAATTAAATTTGCGCCTAAATGCGCCAATTCTGTAGCAGTCGCATAACCAATTCCTTGCGTACTTCCGCAGACGATTGCTGTCTTTCCGTTTATTTCTAAGTTCATTAAAATATATTTGGGATAAAGTTACTACATTTGTTCATTGTAAATGAAAAATTAATGATAATGAAAAAGATTCTGCTACTCGCTTTTCCAACTTTGTTGATGTTTTCCTGTGGTGGAAGTGGTGATTCTGAAGGAAGTGATTCAGATTCAGCTTCTGCAGAAGGGTCAATGTCGTTCGAGACTTTACCTGCCGAAAGAACAGGAATTGATTTTTATAATTCGATCACCGAAAATGATTCGTTTAACTTTTATAATTACGAGTACATTTATAATGGTGGTGGTGTAGCTGTGGGGGATATCAATAACGATGGACTTCAAGATTTGTATTTTTCAGGAAATCAGGTGCAAGATAAATTGTATTTGAATAAGGGGGGAATGAAATTTGAAGACATTACCAACAAAGCTTTTGATAAAAGCGCCAATGAAGGATGGCACACCGGGGTAACTATGGTGGATATTAATGCGGATGGTTGGTTGGATATTTATGTGTGTCGTTCTGGAAATCCTTCGGATAAAACGCTTTTACAAAACATGCTTTTTGTAAATAATAAAGACAATACGTTTACCAATAAAGCGGTGGAATATGGTTTGAATGTTCAAAAACGTTCAACCCAAGCAGCATTTTTTGATTATGATAACGATGGGGATTTGGATGCTTATGTGATGAACCACCCAATTAAAACGCCAGGTGAACGATATGTATCCGTAGCTGAATTTAGACGACTAAAAAAGTATGGTGAAGATGCGGATGTGTTTTTAGAAAATCAAGATGGGAAATTCGTGGATGTGTCTGTTAAAGCAGGGATTGAAAATAATTGTTTTGGGTTAGGATTGGCGATAAGTGATTTGGATGGAAATGGGTACGTTGATGTCTATGTTTCCAATGATTATCAAGATCCAGATTTTATGTATATGAACCAAGGAGATGGGACGTTTAAAGAAGAGGTTTCTCAACGCACTAAACACATCTCAAATTTTTCGATGGGGAATGACATGTCCGATTTTAATAATGATGGTTTGGTAGATGTGATGACCGTGGATATGGCGGCAGAAGATCACGTGCGATCTAAAAGAAATATGGGCGGAATGAGCACCAAAAATTTCTGGGACATTGTGTTAGTTGGATTCCATTACCAATATATGTTTAATGGCTTACAAATGAATAATGGGGATGGTACTTTTTCTGAAGTTGGACAAATGGCAGGCGTGTCAAAGACGGATTGGAGTTGGGCACCACTTTTTGCCGATTTTGATAATGATGGACATAAAGATTTATTTATTACCAATGGTTACCGTCGTGAAGCGCGTGACAATGATTACCAAAACAAGATTTTGGAAAAAGGTGGTGACGAATCCTTAGCGAATTTTGAAGAAGGATTGGCCTTGATGCCAACGTCGAAAATTTATAATTATATTTTTAAAAATGAAGGAGACCTCCACTTCACAAAAAAAGTGGATGAATGGAAATTTGATGCGCCAGTAAATTCAAACGGAGCAACATTTGCTGATTTAGACAACGACGGTGATTTGGATTTGGTGGTGAATAATATGGAAGAGGTGTCGTTTGTGATGGAAAACAAACTAAAAAGCAAAAATAATTATATCCGTTTTGACATTGGGGGCAATGATAAAAATACCCAAGGCATGGGGGTAAAAGTAAAAATTACCACCAACGATGGAATTCAATTTCACGAATTGCATTTAACACGTGGGTACGAATCATCAGTCGAAAAAATTGTGCACTTTGGATTGGGTAAAAATACCCAAGTAAATAAATTGGAAGTTGAATGGCCAAATGGTAAAACAATGACCAAAGAAAATTTGGCAGCCAATAAATTGTATAAATTTTCGATTGCTGATGCAAATGGTACCAAACAGCCAGCGATAAAACCGAATACCATGTTCAGAAACATTGGTGATTCATTGTTTAGTTTTGAACACCGCGAAGCAATGTTAAATGATTTTGAGAGCGAAGTGTTGATGCCGCATAAAATGTCTCAATTGGGACCATTTATTTCTAAAGGCGATGTAAACGGCGATAAATTAGAAGATCTTTATGTGTCAGGATCAGCTGATTTTGAAGGAAAAATGTATATTCAACAAGCAAACGGGTTTGTGGAGAAAAAAGGACCTTGGCAAGCGGAGAAATTGAGAGAGGAAATGGGATCCGCGATGTTTGATGCCGATGGTGATGGAGACCTTGATTTATATGTGGTTACTGGAAGTAATGAGTATAAATTTGATTCACCAGTGATGCAAGATCAATTGTACATGAACGATGGTAAGGGAAATTTCACCAATGAAACATCAAAAAGATTGCCAAGAATGATTAAATCAGGTCAACGTGTGGCAGTGGCAGATTACGATGCGGATGGTGATTTAGATTTATTTGTAGGCGGTAGACAAACCCCAGGTTATTATCCGTTTGCTCCACGAAGTTTCTTACTCCAAAATAATAAAGGAGTATTTACCGATGTTACTGCTCAATCAATTGGCGCCAATCAAACCAAAGAACATTTAAGTATTATGG
>JADZFJ010000296.1 GCA_020849935.1 Crocinitomix sp.
CAGCTTCTTGTGCCAATTGACAGGAAACGGTATAATAGGTCAACCATGTAAAGAAGGCCATCAAAAATACGAGTGACCATGAGGCCAATTTAATTTTACCTCCAAAGATTACTGCGGCACCTAAAATTATTTCAACCACACAAATAAATACAGATAATTCCAGCGCGTAGGGTTCAAAATTCTCAAAAAATGGATAATCGAACGCCAAGCCGTTAGGTGCAAAATATTCTTCTAATTTAAAGGCAAATCCCCAAGGGTCGTTGGCTTTTATCAAACCTGACACAATAAAAAGACCTCCAACGAGAATTCTCGCAACGAAAGAAAGTAAAAAAAGTCCTTTAAGGACACAAAGCGAAAGGAGTGAAACTCCCAACAAAGTAAATCCTGCTATTTGCAGTTGAAGTCCATAAGTGTCGGTGCTTTCATGGTATCCAATTACAATCAAAGCAACTGCAATCAGGTTTAAGATGATTCCTAGTGTATTTAGTACAAGTGAACGGCCAATAATGTCAGGTTTGGTGATTCTGAGTTGATTTTCATTCATAATCCGTGTTTTTTTGGTCAATTTAACTATTATTATTTCGTGGTGTAATTCATTAACAAGTTGGTAACATTTTTATTCTTTTAACTTAATCAGCGCAAAAACGGCGTAATTCAACATATCTAAATAATTGGCATCTATTCCTTCCGAAATGAGGGTAATTCCTTTGTTATCTTCGATTTGTTTAGTCCTTAAAATTTTAACCATGATCAAATCGGTGAGAGAACTCACCCGCATATTGCGCCAAGCTTCGCCATAATCGTGATTTTTTTTCTCCATTAATTGAAAAGACATCAAGGATTTTTGATCGTATAATTTAAGGGCATCTTCGATAGACATTTCCTCGTTGGCGACACCTAATTCAAGTTGAATTAAGCCCATGATGCAATAATTAACAATAGCAATATATTCATCTTCAACAGATTCCCCTACCTTATTTTCGCCTGTTTCTTCGATGGTACGAATGCGCTGCGCTTTAATAAAAAGTTGATCGGTAAGCGAACTAACCCGAAGAATTCGCCAAGCTGTTCCATAATCGATTCCTTTTTTTTCAAAAATGGAACGACAATTCAGAATTACTTCTTTATATTGTCCTGCTGTTTTATTCATTAAATTAATTCAATTTTAGCCGTGAAAGATACGATTTTTTACCCTAATCTAACACTTAATGTGAAAGGTATTTTGAGAGAATTTACTAAACCTGTCGTTATGGGGATATTAAATACAACTCCTGATAGTTTTTACGCACAAAGTCGCATTGCTTCGGTGGACGATGTTTTACAAAAGGCGACTGAAATGATTGCCGATGGCGCCGAAATTTTAGACATTGGCGGGTATTCATCTCGTCCTGGTGCGACAGCGATTTCGGTGGAAGAAGAACTTGGGCGAACAACTGAAGTGATTCGTGCAGTAAAAACAGCTTTTCCAGAAATCTTAATTTCGATAGATACTTTTCGGAGTGAAGTAGCATTAGCGGCCGTTTTGGCTGGGGCAGATATCATTAACGATATTTCAGGGGGAATGGCTGACCCAAAAATTTTTGAAGTGGCTGGAAAGTATAAATGTCCGTATATTTTGATGCACATGCGTGGCACGCCGCAAACGATGATGCACCAAACGGATTACACTAATTTAATGGAAGAAGTTGAAATTTATTTCAGGAATCAACTACAAAAAGCAAAAGGTTTTGGGATTAAAGAAGTGATTTTGGATCTTGGTTTTGGATTTAGTAAAAACAGTGATCAAAATTATTTGTTGCTCAAAAATTTAGCTCAATTTCATTCGTTAAATTGTCCAATTCTTGTGGGGATTTCTAGAAAATCAATGATTTATAAACCTTTGAGCCTAACAGCCGAAGATAGTTTAAATGGCACGACGGTTTTAAATACGGTTGCGCTTTTAAATGGAGCTCAAATTCTTCGGGTGCATGACGTAAAACCTGCTGTTGAAGCAGTTAAATTGGTTGGATTTTTAAACGGTGTTTCTGGTTGATTTATTATTTCAACTCAAATTGATTTTGTATTAAGGGGTATTTTCGCGCACCACAAAAACACGAAAGCTCAAAAAAACGGATTTTTTAGCGTTTGAAATTATTTCGATTTTTCTATTTTGATAACCATACTTTCCTTGAGTGTCAAACGACAAATGAATGGTACCACTTTGTTTTGGGGCAATTGGATTTTTAGGAAAGGTTATTTTGGTGCAAGTGCAAGCTACTTTATAATCTGAAATGATTAATGGAGCGGTGCCAGTATTTGTGAAATGATAATCATGTTCGAGCACGACGCCTTCATTGGTGTCTGTAAAATCATGATTTTTGGATTTAATAAAGAATTCCGCACCACCCGTGAAGGTGAATGCGGAACTCAACGCTATTATGATCGCAAAAAATAGCCTCATTAATTCGCTGGAGGTGTACTTGGTGCTGCAGGATCTGCTTTTACCACACCTTTAATTTTTACCACTTTAGAAGGCTCGTTCACAGCATTTGAAGTGATGGTTACTGATTTATTGAACGGACCAGGGCGTTTTGTATCGTATTTTACTTTAATTTTAGTAGAAGCGCCTGGTGCAATTGGATCTTTTGACCATTCAGGAACAGTACATCAGCAAGAACCTTTACAAAATGAAATGATCAAAGGTGCATTTCCGGTATTTGTTACGGTAAAAACACATGTTCCATCAGAAGCAAATTCAATTGTTCCGTAATCATGAAGATCTTTATCGACAGTGATTTCTGGTCCATTTCCAACTGGTTGTCCAACTTGCGCAAAGCTGTTAAATCCAAGCATTGCTACAATTAATAAACTGATACTGAATAAATTTTTCATTGTTCTTTTATTTTAATTTTTATGATTATACTTAGTTATTTACGCCTGTTGGTGTTACTGCTCCAGCTGGTTTTGATTTTACCATTCCTTTAATTTTAACTTCTTTTTGCGGGAAATTAACTGCATTTGAAGTGATGGTAACCGTTTTATCAATTACACCTTCGCGATTGGTATCATATTTCACTGTTATTTTGGTTGAAGCGCCTGGCATAATTGGATCAGATGACCAAGTAGGCACGGTGCATCCGCAAGAACCTAAACAATTAGAAATAATAAGTGGTGCATTTCCGGTGTTTGTAATTGTAAACGTACACGTTCCGTTTGCGCCATATTCGACCGTACCGTAATCATGAACGTCTTTATCAACTTGAATAAGTGGACCATTGAGGTTTCCAACTTGCGCAAAGCTATTTAACCCTAGCATTGCTACAAACATGAGACTTAAAAGTGCTATTTTTTTCATTTTATTTATCTTAAGAGGTGATTAGTTCATTACAGGTGAGCCAGTATTAACAGGTGCTCCACCAGCTGGTTTTGCATTAACTTTACCTTTAATACGAACTATTTTTTTAGGAGTATTCACTGCGTTTGAAGTGATGGTAACCGTTTTAGAAATTGTTCCAGCACGTTGAGTATCGTATTTTACAGTGATTTTTGTAGAACCACCTGGAGCAATAGGATCTCTAGACCAAGTTGGAACTGTACATCCGCATGAACCTACACAACTTGAAATAATTAAAGGAGCATTTCCTTTATTGGTAACTGTAAATGTGCATGTTCCGTCACCTCCAAATTCGATGGTTCCATAATCATGCTCTTCTTTGTCAACAGCGATTTTTGGACCATCTGCAGGTTCTGGTTGTTGATCAACTGTAATTGTTGAAGTGGTTTGTGCCATTCCATTATTCACACCCAACATCGCAACGGCGAGACTAAATACGAGGATAATTTTTTTCATACTTATTATTTTTAATTAAACATTTCTTCTTTCTGTTACAACAAAGTTATAAACGTTATTCGATTCCTTTAAAAGTTTAACAGAACATTAACAAAACTGTTTTTTATTGGGAATGGTTGCTTTTGAGTGGATTTGATGGCCCAAAAGAGAAAAAACCATTGATGGGTGGTTAGTTTTGGACATCTTTATTTACTTTAAAAGGACATTTTACAGAATCCGTTTCACGCAAGTGGTATTCAATAATTTTAAAGTATTTGAAGAATGCTGGTGTTAATTTGTATAGATTGAAAGCTAAGAGATTTGAAATTAGGCGTCTGAAATTAATCGATTGCGGAGGTTGTGAAAGGGGATGAACTTTGGCAATAAAAATTTTGATTGTTTTTTTGTGTTTTTATTTTTATAAATGTTCAATTATGTTATCTTTATGGAAGAATTAAAGTTTCAGGTGATATAAAACTCCTGATTTTTAGATTATTAAAATAGAACATAGCATTGATGATTACGAAGATTGAAACTGATTTAAAAGGCGCATTAAAGAAGTATTTTGGATTTAATGACTTTAAAGGTAAACAAGAACCTATCATTAGAAATATCTTGGCTGGTAAAAACACATTTGTGGTGATGCCCACAGGGGGTGGTAAGTCATTGTGTTATCAATTACCTGCCTTAATAAGTGATGGAACGGCCATTGTTGTTTCTCCTTTAATTGCATTAATGAAGAATCAAGTAGATGCAATTAGACACATTAGCGAGTCGGATTCGGTGGCTCATTTTTTGAATTCGTCTTTAACGAAAACGGAGATTAAGGCTGTTAAGGATGATATTTCGGAAGGGAAAACGAAGTTATTATATGTTGCACCGGAATCTTTAACCAAAAAAGAAAACATTAGTTTTTTAACGGGGGTTAAAATTTCCTTTTTTGCTATTGACGAAGCCCATTGTATTTCGGAATGGGGACACGATTTTAGACCTGAATATCGCCGTTTACGTGAGATTTTTGAGGCCATTAGTAATGTGCCTATTATTACCCTCACGGCAACTGCAACGCCAAAAGTTCAGCACGACATTCAGAAGAATTTAAATATGATGGATGCAACTACTTTTCAGATGTCCTTTAACAGGGATAATTTGTATTATGAAGTGCGTCCGAAAAGAGATGTTGAA
>JADZFJ010000297.1 GCA_020849935.1 Crocinitomix sp.
ATTTCAACCAATGTAGGAGGGGTCAGAGACATCGTTCTTGAAAATGAAACGGGGTTAATTATGGACTCTTTTGAGGTTCAAAACTACGCGTCGGGCTTACTCGAGTTGATCGAAAATGAAGAAAAACGAAAAAAAATGTCACAAAACGGCTGGATGCACGTACAACATAAGTTCCATTACAAGAGATTGTGCAGCGATGTAGAAAAACTCTATGTGTAATTACTGAATAAAAATAAGGGTAAAAAATGAAACTATTTACTTGGAGTGACGCAAAAAGTCGTGTTGGGATGAAAGTGGGAGTGGGAACAATGCTCATCTTTTTGATGAGTAGTTGTGGAATCAACAGTAATTTGATGTTAAAAACGGAAAACGACTACGTTTTTGCCAATGTTGACAGTTTAAATGCGACAAAAGAAGAATATAAATTGGATGTCAATGACATCATCCAATTTCGTTTTTTTACGAATGATGCCTTGCGTGTGTTAGATCTTTCAACAGCTACAGAGCCGGGTCAAAATCAAGCATTTAATCCGAATAACTTATTGAATTATGTCATACAAACCGACTCCATGATCAGTTTGCCTGCCCTAGGAGAAGTAAATTTGGTGGGCTATACCATTCGTGAAGCCGAAGTTTATCTGCAAGAAGCCTATTCAGAATTGTATATAAATCCTTTTGTGCAAATTACTGTGACTAATAAACGTGTAATTGTTTTTCCGGGAAATGGGGGAGATGCGAAAGTGATTTATTTGGCCAATAACAATACTACTCTTTTGGAGGTGATTGCAATGGCAGGTGGAATTACCGAACGAGGAAGGGCGTCACGGATAAAATTGATTCGAAAGGATGTGAATGGAAAACGAATTGTTTACCGAATTGACCTTTCAACCATAGCAGGGTTGGAATATACCGATATTTTGGTGCAAGCCAATGATTATATTTATGTTGAACCTGTGCCTGAATTAGGTAGAGAGATTTTAAAAGAAATGGCCCCAGTTATCTCCATTATTACGAGTGGAGCCATTGTGATTTCAGTAATTTCTAAACTTTAAACGATCCACTTGAGTCAAGAGCGATTAAATAATATCCCGAATAAATTTGCGGTCAACAAAGAATTTGATTTAGACATTGTTTGGGTAGTTCTGCGAAAACATTGGCTCGTTTATCCTTTGTTAATTTTAATTGCATTGACATCTGGTTACCTATACTTGCGGTATACCAAACCTGTTTATGCTTCAAGTGCAGTGATCCAACGCAGTTCGCAAGACGAAGGAAAACGGATTTTAGACATTGAAAGTTTTGAAAATGAAGGACTTTTATCCGAAGATGTGGAATTATTAAAATCTACGTTTTTACTCGAAAAGGCACTTCGGAACCTCAATTTAAATATTTCTTATTTCTCCGAAGGCGATATTTTGACTGAAGAAAAATATTTGATGTCTTCGTATCATGTCACTTTGCTTGAAATCACGGATTCTTCTATCATCGGAAAACCAATTCATGTCGATCTCGCCGAAAATAACCAATACCTTGTTTCTTATGAGCTGAATGGCGAAAAAGTGGAATTGAAAATAGCCGCCGGAGAAGTAGTTGCGACCAAACATTTTCGTCTTTTGTTAAAAGTGGATGATGAAGCTCAATTTAAAAGAGATGCCGATGAAAATGCCCTGTATTTTGTCTTAAATAATTACAGCGAATTGACCAAACGGATGCATCCCGATTTGAAAGTTTTTATTTTAAATCCGGAAGCGAAAACCATTCAAATTTCTTTTGAAAGTAATAATTCACGCCTAGCAACCGATGTGGTGGCGTCACTTATCTCCACATTTTTTCAATACGATCTAGACAAAAAAAGTCAAAGTTCGGCGAATATCCTTAATTTCATTAATAGCCAATTAGATACGGCATTTTTTCAACTGAAAGAATCGGAAGTTAAGATTCAAAGTTTTAAGGATAGCAACCGTGTTAACGATCCTGTGACGTTTACCCAACGGGTGGTGCAGCGAACAGGTGAACTTCAAAATCAATTGTTGGAGGTTGATATGGAAATTGAGTTAATAGACGAGGTAGATAAAAAAGTAGCCAGCAGCGAACGTTTAGAAATCTACAAATTAATTCCAGCTGTGACAGGCACCAATTTTGAACGAATTTTGGTCAACGAATTAATGGCGCTCCACGATTTATTGGTTGAAAAAGAGGATGTTTCCTACAATGTAACCGCCAATAACGACGTGATTAAAAAAATCAACCGTAAAATTGAAACAAAATCCGAAAATATTAAACGGTCGATTGCTTCTATCAAAGAACAATTACGTTTCAAAAAATCAAGTTTACAAGAGCGGATTTATGGCTTAGAATCAGAATTGTATGGCGTTCCTCAAAAAGAAATGGAATTGTCGCGTTTAAACAGGATGTTTAGTTTAAATGAAAAATATTATTCACTTTTGATCGAAAAGCGAACCCAATATTCGATTTCAAAAGCGGGTTATACCATTGATAATATGGTGCTTCAAGCCCCTAGTTCGTCTGGATTGGTGTCACCCAACCGAACCCTTATTTATTTTGGACTTTTAGTGGTGAGTTTAATGCTTGGAACTATTTTCTTATTAGTTAAATACTTGCGATTTAATGACATTCAAAGTCAAGAAGAGTTAAAGAAAATTTTACCTGATGCAGCGGGATTTTTGGGCATCGTTCCTAAAGTGCAAACTACAAATAAGAATTCTACCTTGATCGTTCACAATCAGCCTAAATCGGCATTGTCGGAAAGTTGTCGTCACATTCGTTCCAATATGCAATTCATTTTGGATGAATCGAAATCAAATGTAGTGGCAATTTCCTCATCGGTTTCAGGAGAGGGAAAAACCTTTGTGGCCCTCAATTTAGCAGGAATTTTTGCACTTTCTGGTAAAAAGGTTTTGGTGATTGATTTAGATTTAAGAAAACCGAAAGTGCATCACGGATTTAGTGTGGCAAATGTAGAAGGGATGAGCAGTATTTTTGCTGGAAAAGTGAAATGGCAAACGTGTGTGCACAAAAGTGAAATAGAAGGTTTGGATTTTATCACAGCCGGACCAATTCCTCCAAATCCTTCTGAGTTAATTATTCGGGGTAATTTGGATGAATTATTGGAAGAATTAAAAAAGGAATATGATTTGATTTTGATTGACAATCCACCCGTTGGCGTTGTTTCTGATGGGATTTTAATCATGAAAAAGGCGGATTGTCCAATTTATGTTTTCCGATCAAATTATTCAAAAAGAGCATTTACCAGTTGGGTCGCCGAATTATTAGATTCGTCAAAAGTCTCCAATTTATTTGTGATATTAAATGGGGTGGATATGAAGCGAAAAGGTTACGGTTATGGCTACGGCTACAGCGATTATTACGAAGATGGAGAAGCTATGAAACGCACTTGGAAAATAAAAAATCTGTTTAGAAAATGATCAAACAACTTCAAATCGAGGGTTTACTTGTCATTCAA
>JADZFJ010000298.1 GCA_020849935.1 Crocinitomix sp.
CACAAGACAATCATACATTTGTCTGGCGTGGTGAAGAATGGGTGAATATTGGAAGCGGAGATGGTGGTTCATCTGGATTTTTGCCCACACCTGAATTTCCGAATCGCTATTTTTACCAAGCAAATGAAGTTATTGCTGTTAAAAACGTTGATGGACTGGGTGTAGGTATTTATGCGTTTAACGTTTTTCTGAACGATATGCAATGGTTTTTAGGTCAACCAATTTTAGGTGACCCATTAAATATGGAAAAACTTTACAGCGGACATCAGAAGAAGGACGGTGGTCTTATTGGAGCAGGTTTTGTAAGGCATACAATTGGTGAAGAACCATTTATTTATGAGTTCCCAGAAGGTACAAATGAAATTGGTGAAATTGAAGTTTGCGTTGCGAATACTGACCGTATTTATGTAGCAGAAGGCGCAAATAAACCTGATGAAAATGTAAAAAAATTGTGGGTTTCTGATGATAATGGAACGACATTTACCGATATCAGCACAGCTGGCACAATACTTCAAGAAAATGGAACGCCTGCCGCAGCATCTACGCTAGCTGCACTTCTTGATTATAAAAACATCAACAGCATAGAAACTGATCCAACGGATGAAGTTCGCATTTGGATTGGTTTGTCTAGTTTAAATATTGAATCGGGTGTCTTAACTCCAGGTAGGTTCAGGGTACTTTACTCAGAAGATGGTGGTGAAAATTGGAAGGATTATTCAGCAGGTTTGCCTCCTTTTCCTATTATTTATTTATTTTATAAAAATTAAACACACGACCGGCTTTTTGCTGCAACGGATGTAGGGATTTTTTACCGTGAAGCGGGTATGTCAGAATGGGTTTGTTTTCAAGAAGGAATGCCGGCAACTTTCGCCACTGACCTTGAAATTAATTATTGTACCCAAGAACTTTTTGCTGGGACATTTGGAAGAGGGATTTGGAAAACGCCTATTAATTTACCCGATTCTGAACCAGTGGTTATTACAGATGATTTGACTTGGGGAGGCACGCAGACCTTTGATCATGATATTATAATTGAATCAGGAAACACCTTAACTTTGACTGGTACTTTAAAAATGGCAGGTTCAAAACATATTATTGTTGAACAAGGCGCCGAATTAAAAATAAACGGAGGCACTTTAACTAGTGCATGTGATGCATTTTGGGGCGGAGTTATAGTACAAGGCGATTTTTCCTTAGAACAAACTTCTACCAACCAAGGTGTAGTAACTTTATTAAATGATGCATTGATAGAAAACGCAACGGTTGGTGTAGCCTTATGGCAACATGGCGATTGGACATCTACAGGTGGTATAATTTATTCCTCCAATGCTACCTTCAAAAATAATAAAAAGGATGTAGAGTTTATTCAATATACCAACCACAATGGGTATGGCGTTTTGCCAAATGTAAGTCGATTTACTAATACCACTTTTACTTGGACAGATGACTTTATGGCTGACAATCCTTTGGGGCATGTTACCATGTATTGGGTAGATGGTATTCGTTTTAATGCATGTGATTTTATCGATGAACGAACAAGTCCAGCCTCTAGATACCAAACAGATTACGGAAGAAATAATTCGGGAATATATTCATTGGATGCACATTATTATGTTTTGGCTGGATGCGAGGATATTTCAGGTTGTACAGGCCCACTTGATACCGATGGCGATGAAATTGATGAAGATGATTGGAAACCGTGTACGTTTACTAATTTAGATTTTGGAATTTATGCGGCTAATAACGTAACAGAACATGCTATTACTGTGGACAGAGCCGTATTTACGAACAATTTATATGGCGTACAAATCGTAAATGTAAACGGTCCAGCTATAAATCGTAATCTATTTCAGTACACCAACGATGAAAATAATTTTGAGGATTATACATCTTATGGCATTCATTTGCTCAAGTCTGGTGGCATTAAAGTGGAAGAAAATGTGCTAATCAACTCTACATCTTCTAGCTTGGTTGACGGCATTATAGCCGCTAATTTAGGAGAAACGGAAGAATTACTCTACAAAAATGAATTTACCAATTTGGAATATGCCATTGCTGCGGTTGGGAAAAACAGGTCTTACGATCCATCTGGTACAGAAACACCAAAAGGTCTTCAATTTCAATGTAACACAAACGTGGATAACATTTACGATCATTTTGTTATTGGCAGTTTCGCGCCAGGTGCTGAAACTCCTTATTATGGTGTAAAAGCACTAAACGGAAGTGCATCAAACCCTTCGGGCAATACCTTTTCTGCATTGAGCGAGGCAATTGATGGTGAACATTATTATAATACTTCTAACTCCATCAGTTATTTTTATTATAATGGGGAGGACAATGAAGAACCTTTGGATTATTTAGGGGATTTTATTCCAAGTGGAATTGATGTAGTTAATAATTGCGCAACCCAACTCACTGAATTTCCTTATATTTCCTATTCTGGTTCAGGCATTGCTCCTTACAAAACTGATTTTAATACGGCAAGTTCGGCAATAGCCACCAAAAAAGCAGCCTATTCAAGCCTATTAAATGGAGGTAATACTTCGGCGCTTTTAGCTGCCATTGCCAGCATGACAACCTCCAACGCAAGCAGCATCCGTACCAATTTGTTAAATACAAGTCCGTATTTAACAGATACCGTGATACGTGCTGCCTTAGATAAATCCAACGCCATTTTTCCAAATTCGTGGGGGTATGAATTGGTGATGGAAAACATTGAAGTTGCTTATAATTCCGATTTTATTGATTTTCTATCCACCAAAACCAACCCAATGCCTAGTTGGATGATTGAGGACATTGAAGATGCAGTAGCAGCGGGCACAAGCACGGACATGTTAATGAAACAAAGTGAATTGGCGGAATTAGAAAAAGTAAAAAGTTATGCGGCCAATCAAATCCTCCATGCCTTTAAAAATGACACCACAGGGATTGAAATAGATAGTTTGAGATATTGGGTCAACCAAAAAAATGACCTCTTGGTACAAACACGGATTATTGATACCTACCTGAATGAAGGAGATTATTCAACAGCAACTACTAAACTTAACGCCTTGGAAAGTGCAATTTCAAGCTATCCAATGCACGTGCAAACGGAATTGACGGATTATGTAAGCTACAAAGAAAAAATGGTTGCTTTGCTTTCTTCAGGTTCACCCTTGGATAGTTTGAGTGAGACGGATTATACTTTTGTAGAGGCTCATGCCAACGAAAGCGAAGGGATAGCGCGTTACCAAGCACAAGAATTATTGTGTTTCTTTTATGGGAATTGTGCTGACTATGCGGTAGTGTTTCCGCAAACTACGCAAAGTATGGCACAAGTTATTCCATCTGAAAAAACGGATATAAAACGAGCGTTTGAGGTGTACCCTAACCCTGCAAAAGATTGGGTAACCATTGTTACGCCAGAAGTGGAAGGACAAGCGCAGCTAACCATCACCGATTTAACTGGCCGTGTGATTTTAGTTGAGACGATTTCTAAAAATTTGTTTAATTGGGATACTAAAACCATGAGTGATGGTACTTACTTAATCACCCTTATTAACCTAACTACAGGTGAACGAATTGGAGCTGAAAAAGTAGTGTTACAACATTAAAAATAAAATAGATCCAACCTCAAAAACAACTTTTGAGGTTGGATTTCGTTTATTATATGATTAAAAGTAATAAATTAGAACAATAATTATTTAATATAATGCCATTACAATATATGTCAAGTCCAATTTTATTGGACTCTTACATATATTGTAATGGCCATTAGATTGATTTCACGACATTTGAAGGTAATTGAACGAGGATGAAATGGGTTTTTAAAATACTAATCTTAAATATATTGTTTTTCAATAACGGTATATCATTAGGTCAACCTATTCTCAATGAACGTTATATTATTGACGATGCAACATTTTCTATTTTTGGAAGTGTTATAGCTACTGATTCTTGTTATTATGTTTCAGGAATGCATACTAACACACCTTCGTTATTGGGAAGGAAAGGAAGTTTTTTGAAATTTAATTTGGACGGTTCAATCAATACCTTGACTGTTATTGAAAATGATACGTTGGGCATTGATATGTGGCAAGGCTACAATTTAATTCAAACCTTAGATGATAATTTTGCATGTGTTGCAGTTGCCGACGGTACTTCAGAAGTGACAGGGTTTTTATTCGTAAAACTTGCACCCAATGGTGATACCTTGATCACAAAATATTTTAATGATTTTTACGATGATACTCACTTAATTGGATTAAACCCTGCCACGCTTATTCAGGTTCCGGATAGCAGTTACTTCGGAACACTTTCTGTTTTTAGAGAAGATAATTTAATGGGAGGTACGATATTTTATAAATTGGACAAACAGGGAACTCTTTTATTTCACAAAATTTTTTATGGAATCGGTGCTTCGTATTACCGAGTTTTAAAAGATGATAGTCTCTTAAAATATGATAATAGTACTTTTATTATTGGTTCGATTTTACTTCATACTTCCCCATCCCCAGAAGAGGAACGCCACCACATGAAGTTAATATTAGTCGACACCTTAGGAGAAATAATTGAAGAACACACGTATTGGGATGATTTATTAGCTCTTGATTGCAATAGCCTTACCAAAACTGCGGATGGGGGATTGTTGTATTGTGGAAGATACGGAAAATATTTTCCAGAAGATGGAGTGATTGGTTATAAGGCTAGAATTGTGAAATTGAATACCGATTTTACAGAGGCTTGGGAAATTGAAGTAGGGAATTTTACTTCTTTTGCATGGGTTGGGTTATTTTCTATTTTACAAGTGAATGAAACGGAATACGTAGCAGTTGGTAATCGAACCGGAGAAGTCGGGAGAGCAGGTTTACTCGTTAAATTTAATATTTACGGTGAAAAACTTTGGGAACGACAATATAAAAAAATTCCACTTTTTGAAGGAGAATTCAATTTTCCAGATCATGTTCTCTACGACGTTGCCCTAACCCCTGATGAAGGTTTTGTAATGGTTGGGCAAGGAATAAATTATTACGATGATAACGATGAATTGCCTGGGCAAAAGGCTTGGTTGGTAAAGACAGATAAATACGGTTGTTTAGTGCCCAACTGCCAATATATTGGCGTAGAAACCGAACCGATTGATACAACAGACACCACCGATACAACCATAGTAATTCCGCCCACACCGCCTGTAACGTGGCTTTTTCCCAACCCCGCCCATGAGTTTTTATTTTATTACCATCAACAAGATAATTTTCAACCAGCTACCGCCACCATTTACAGCACCAGTGGGCAATTAGTTCAAAAATGGGAAATCACGGAAAATGATGTTACTTACGAAATAGATGTTTCTCAATTTGCCGCTGGCACGTATCTCCTAAAAGTGGCGAATCACCTTGGCGAAACCATCCGAACGGAACGGTTTGTGAAGATTTGAGAAAGCAATACCCCTGACAATAACCTTGCTATGTTTATCAAGCATAAATAATTTCTAATTAATCGCCACGCCTCTCAATACGCAAGTAATTTAAAAGGTTGTAATGTTTTGGATAAAATTAACCCAGTGCTTTTATTTCTATGTAAGTTAGCCCAGTCAATTGCATAATTAATTCAATCTCCATATTTTTTTTAAGACAATTTTTGGCCATTTCAATTGCTTTATTTTTTTCGGCTTCCTTTCGTAAATTTTCAATTTGTTTGAACTTCGGAACGTATTTAGTGCTTTTTGCTAATTCATCTAAAAGACCCGAATAAGCGAAGCTTAAAAAGCTTTTGGTAGTTATAATCAAATGGTCGGTTACAAAAGTGTTTACAATAATTCCCACTTGTATTAAACGGTCTGTTATGTCTTTATCCTCCCACGATGGTTTTAAATCACCGCTTGGGTGGTTGTGTACCAAAATAATACTCACCGCTCGTTTTTGTAGGGCTAAACTGAAAACTTCCATTGGCTCGACCGTTACCCTGTTAATTGATCCTTTACTGACTAATTCAATAAATAAAATACGGTTATTTGTTGCCAAACCAACCACCCAAAAATGCTCACGGTCTTGGTCAATTTTATCTTTACGCAATAGTATTTTTTGCATGATGCCGTAAAGGTCGTCAGCGTTAATGATTTTAATTTTTTCGGCTTCGGTGAGTTCTATACTCATATAAATCAGTTTTTACGAAGATACAATTTTACTTTGTTGGGGTTGAATTATGCTAA
>JADZFJ010000299.1 GCA_020849935.1 Crocinitomix sp.
AAATTTAGGTTTACCAATTAATTCTGCGCAAAACGACACCTATTTTACTATTGATCCTGTCTATAATCGCTATTATTTTTCGACCAATAGAATTGGGGTAAGTTATGCCAAAAATCCTACCTGTTGCAACGATTTATTTTCGGCGTATTTGCCAATTGTAAAACCCCCTACCCGTTTTGAAACCTTGACTGATTTGAATAAAAAATTACCCGTCGTGCTTTATTTTCACAATGACGAACCTAATCCAAAAACACGGGACACTACTACCAATTTAACCTATTTACAGGCGTATAATGCCTACATGGATTTAGAGGATAAGTATAAAAAAGAATATTCAACAGGTTTGCAAGGTGACCAAGCCGAAGAAGCCAAAGAAGACATTGATGACTTTTTTTTACAGTATGTTGAACAAGGGGTGGTGGATTTAAATGAATTTATTCGGTTGTTAAAAATTGAATTGGATAAAGGCTACGCCATTGAAATTACAGTGAAAGGATTTGCAAGTCCACTCGCGCAAACGGATTATAATGTCAATTTAACCAAACGCCGAATTTCGAGTTTAATTAATTACTTGCGGGTGGCTGAAAATGGTGAATTTGTCAAATACTTGGATCACACAGCGGCCAATGGAGGTGCCTTAACCTTTGTTCAAATTCCTTTTGGCGAATATACAGCAAGTGGTTTGGTTAGTGATAATTTTAACGATCAGAAAAACTCAGTTTACAGCAGAAAAGCGGCTTTAGAGCGTAAAATTGAAATTCAAAGTGTAAGTTTTGCGAAAAATGACACCACTTACGCCGAATTAAAATTTGACTCGCAAATTCACGATTTTGGTCCTTCTAAAAAAGGAGAAATCTTAACACATACCTTTAAATTTAAGAATACAGGCCAAGAAATTCTCTTCATTGATGCGGTTGAATTGGCGTGTGGGTGTCTTTCGTATCAACTAGATAAAACGGAACTTGCTCCCGGCGAAGAAGGCACCTTAATTCTAACCTTAAATACCGAATCATTAGAAGGACTTTCCGTGAGGAAAATTATCCTTAAAGGCAATATCGAAAATTTCCAAAAAGAAATAACCGTTACGACTGAAGTGGCGCATTAAAGCGAACACGCATCATTCTGGAAATCGAAATCCATTTAAGAAGAGTTGTTGGACATTAAAATTGATATTGTCTATATCACCAACAATATACATCACCGCTAAATAATTACCGTCAATCCAAGCTTTTACAGCCCAACTATCTCCCTCGGCATCTGCCCAATAATCAATGTACCCTTTTGCATTGGGATTTGAGTCGAGGGTGTGACCACTGCCGATGCCAGCGTACGAAGTAATATTAAAAATTGACCGCAAATAAGTTAAATAATTAATTGCGATGGTATCCAAATACATTGATTCTTCGGCTGTGATTTGCGTGGCAAACTTTACCGTGATGGTGCCAAATAAATAATCCGATGCATTTATTTCACCTGTGTAAACCTCAGAGCTGTCCTCAGAATAACTTAAATCAAACGTTTCCATTTCTTCAGGAAAATAAGCCGAGCTGCCCGAATCTCCAATCTGAATTTTACTAAAACGTGGCACCGGGTTTTGTCCAAAACCGTTGAATAAAAATATCAAGCAAATGAACGTGAAAATAAAATTTTTCATAACCAATTTTAAAAACTAAGTTAAGTTAATTTTTTGTGTGATCAAATGATTTTAATTCTGATACGGCTTTTTGGATGGAAAAATAGAAGAAAAGGGATGACTTGGGAGCACTCATAAGAAGTGGTTGAGGCCACTGCTGACAAAATTGTTAAAGGCTCTTTAATTCGATATCTTTTTGATCAACAATCAAAACATGAAGTTTAAGCGTCAAAACAATCAAAATTTACGCATTTATACTTACAAAAAAAATAAAAATATAGGTATTTATACTGTTGGTTATGAATAGTTAACCCCTTACCTTAGCGGATGTTAAATTTTAATTATAAATAAAAATCAATTCTATATGAAATCCCAAAACTTCTTAACCTTAACTGCCATATCCAAAGTGAAACGAAGTATAAAAAAAATATCCCTAATAATCAGTTTGCTTTTATTGTCATCCATAGGCTTTACTCAATACACTTTAGAGGCAAAGGTAGTTGGTACTCCACGTGTATCAGGTGATCATATGGGGCATCATGGCGGTAATGCAATTGATGGAGATTATATGGTTGCTGGGGCACATTTGGTGGATACTTTAGGTTTTGGAGGTTGTGGCGCCGCATTTCTATATCATTGGAATGATTCAACCTGTGTTTGGGAGCAAATCGATAAAATTTTTGCAGAATCTGCAATCGGAGTATTGGATCTTGAATTGAATGCGGATTTTGGGGTTTCAGTAGCGCTTGAAGGGGATATTATAGCGATTGGGGCATCACTTAGAAACAATGGTTTCACAGATGCTGGACGTGTTTATATTTATCGAATAATAGATGACGAAGCAGTATTTGTGCAAGTGTTAAACGCGCGAAACAACGCCGTAATTGATTCAGATGATCGAGAATTTAATGCGCAATTTGGGACATCATTAAAAATGCATGGGCAACGGCTAATTATTGGTGCTCCATTTGAATCTGAACAAGATTCAACTCTAAGTATTACAAGTGCTGG
>JADZFJ010000300.1 GCA_020849935.1 Crocinitomix sp.
AATGCGGAAATTGCTGTGTCTTTATATTTTGAACCTGTATAAACCTCAACTATTTCAAACTTCAAACTATCCACTTGTTTGATTTCGTGTGGTGCCTGCATGTTTGTATTCATGTATCTATTTTTAAACAACATTGAAATATCAACCGATTGAAATTGCCATGTATCAAGTAATTGGATGTAACAAATCGACTTATTGTTGAGTGAAACTTTTAAACTTTTTACACGCGAGTTTTCTTCCCAAGTTTTTAAAGATTTACAATAGACATTAAAAATATTAATTACGCCGTAAAACTCATACGCAGTGGCAAAACTCGCACCGTCTTGATAATTAATAGCAAATGAAAAAGATTCTCCCACACCATACCCTGTATCAGCTTCGACCCAAGCGGTATTGAGGTTATAATCAATTAAATTAGTAATCAAATATTTATTTTTACCCTGAGCGGTTAGAGAAGATGTGGCATGTGGAGTTCCAATAGGTTTAGACCACATTTGCCAATCTACTTGAATTTCGTTAACATTATACTCTTTTATAGAATTACGATATCGATAATCCGAAGAATCTAAAAGCTTCGCGTAAAATTTCTCTAATTCAAATGCACTCAGTTTGATTGGAAGAAATACAACCAGTAAACAAATCAAGCGCACGATACCAATTTTTAAAATCATCCTGAATTAGTTAGTATTTGAATTAGGGGTGTTTGCGTGCATGCAGTTAATTAGTTAATTTTTGTGATGGTGATTTAAAATTAATATGTGTTTTACGAATTTAGTTAAAATTACCGTTTAAATTCAGTAAATATCATCATGTTTTGTGGCACGGACGGACGGTCGTCCGTCCCCGGATGGTGATGAAAACAAAAATTACATTTAACCACAACAAATACAACCAATTATGCACATGAACGAGGATTGTAATTGTACCACAATTTCGTGTTAACGGTGGGAGCGGCAGCGCCCCCCAACTTGTTGGGGGGGACTATAGCGGACGACGTGCCCCCCAACGAGTTGGGGGTAACACCCTAATAATTGTCAATAAATTAAAGATTTAATACCGATTGTCTGGTTTAGATATCCACATGAATTAACACAAAATCAGAAGGTTTTGAGGCCTTTAAAGTGATTTCGGTGCAGTATTTATCCTCAATCACCAAAAAATCGTTAGTGGTGATGGTTTCGGTGAAATTATTGGTGTCTGCTGCGGAAGAATGAATCGAAATGGTTAGTTCTCCGCTGACACAATAGAGAAAATTCATTGAATTTGGAGGAATGGTGCAGGTTTGAGTGGTGTTGGATGCTAAGGAATGTCCAAAGATTTGACCTGTTGAAGTTCCGCGGCACATGAGGTTGAGATCGGTGCATTTTCCGATGGAATTGGTCTGCCAATCGCCCATAAATTCATCCAAATCAAATCTTTGAAGTTGTTTTGTATGGTGATGTTGGTGACTGAGTTCCATGGTGCCATCGAGTACCATTAACGTTCGGCGAACACCTGGCAATTGGGTAAACGTGGAGGTTTCTACCTCGACCGTGGCCGTGCTGATACGAAAATCGAACTGGAGGTTTGAATAGGTTTCGTTTCGCGGATAAATAAACAATTGCGTGGTGGTTCCGCCCGACCACGTAGCGCAATTTTGTTGACTTTTTCTGATTAATTCGATTGGCATTGTGTGCGTGTGTATAAAAGTTAAAGATATTAATTTTAAGTATGTTTAGGTTCATTTTTCTGCGCGATGAAGGATTAAAAGTTTATTTGCCGAAGCGATGTTTCTCTTAATTTGATTATGTATCTTCGTTTGATGGTGTATCAAATTTTAAAGTTTCTGACCAAGTTGACGATTTGGGGCTATTTTAGAAAGGTTCAAATTGTTGGGAAAGAACAAATTCCTAAAAGTGGGGCGACCATTTTTATCGCCAATCATCCGAGTGCTTTTATGGATCCGATTGTGGTGGCCACGTCGGTAGAACGATCCTTGTATTTTATTGCGGCAGGAGAATATGTCGGCAAAGGTTTTAAGGGTTGGTTTTTTAGACATGTTTTGCACATGATTCCTGTTTTTAGGCCCTCGACACGGCCAGAGGATGTGCATAAAAACAAAAATACATTTGAGCAATGTCAGCTTCATTTGGTGAATCAAGGGGCTTTGTTGATTTTTCCTGAAGGGTTGAGTTTGACTGAAAAAAAATTGAAACCGCTGAAAACGGGGGCTGCCCGCATTGCCATTGGGGCGGTGATTGATGCCGACTTTTTATTGGAGGTGGAAATTGTTCCTATTGGCTTAAATTATTCTGATCCGCACACATTTAGGAGCGATTTATTTGTGAATGTGGGCAAACCGATTTTGGTGAATGATTTTATCGATCCGTCGATTGTTGGCGATAAAGATTTAGAAATTGAAGCGGCGCGGAGATTAACCGAAGCCCTTGAAATTGAGCTACAATCGTGTATTTTGCATGTGGAATCGTCGGATGAGGAACTCTTATTGGCAAAATTGGAAGCTGTCTTTTCGCCTGAAGTACACGCCCAGCTGCACATTTCGTACACGAACCAAGCAGGTGAATTTAAAATTCAGAAAGATTTTATTGATGCGATTCAATTGACAAAAACGAATTCCCCTACCCTTTTTCAAGAAATTGAGGACAAGGTGGATGTTTATTTGAATCAGTTGGCACGGATTGGTTTGAGCGATAAAGACATTCGGGATGTTGAAAAACGCGCACAAAAAAGACAGTTTATACCACTTATTTTGGGCAGTCCTCTTTTTATTTTTGGCTTGCTCAATAATTACCTTCCGTATAAAGGTGTTGGAATGATTTCGCGAAGAATTAAACTACACGCTAATTTTACAGGTTCGATTATTTTGGCGGTTGGTTTGTTTACTTTTTTGATTTGGTATGGTTTGATTTCCTTGGTTTTAGGTTATTTTGTTTTGGGATGGCCCGCTATTTTTTATCCGATTTTGATGTATATTTCTGGGGTGTATGCCCTTTTGTACAAAACTGGAATTTCGCACAGTTTAAAACGAAAAAAATTACGGTTTTTAATGCGATCGAATGTTGAATTGATTGAAACCTTAAAACAAAAACGAGCCGAAATTATTG
>JADZFJ010000301.1 GCA_020849935.1 Crocinitomix sp.
ATCAACTGGTGCCACCGTCCACATGGTCTCTTTCTAACGAAGGATTTCCCATAAAGGTGGCGTATTTCAAACCAGCCATTTCTGCGGTAAATACACCCAAATAAAAATTACTTCCACTGGTGGTAGATTGATAGGCGTCACCAGTCACCGGAAAACCTGAAGTGGTGCTGCCATCTGCTGTATTGGTATTTCCTCCCCAGCCTGCCACATAAATTTCATAACAATCACTCACTAAAAAAGCAGTCGGAGAAATTTCTGCCACCCCAGTTCCTGCACCAAAAACCGACGACCAGACGGTGCTTGTCAGGTTATTTGCAATTTTATGAATGAATTGACCGCTGTTAGGATTGATGTAACATGAGCCAGAAATTGGATACGGACCGCTTGATTGTCCATACACATAAACAAAATCATCAATATCAAGGTCTACCATATAGGCTTGATCATAATCACTTGTCCCTAAATAAGTAGCTTCGGCTGTGTATGCTGGCGCAGTAAATTTCATGAGATAGCCATCTACAGAACCTCCCAAATAACTTGGATTAATTTTACCCGCCGTATTTGGTAAACCTGCTCCTGTGGTTCCTCCAACCACAAAAATATCTCCAATCGAAGATACTTTAATTGAATTCCCTGTTTCATTTCCAGGCCCACCAATATAGGTACTCCAAAGTAAGCTAGATAGGTTTGAATTAAATTTGGCGGCAACCGCATCTTTACTACCTCCTAGAATCATGTCAAATCCACCAACAACCGGAAAATCAGCCGAAGTTGTGGTAGACGTTACATAAACGTTTGATGCCGCATCCAAAAATACTTCACCCCTTAATTGATCTCCGTAATTATAAACAATTGCGCCAGATTCGGAGATTCCATCAAAATTAGAGCCCCCCAAATACGTTCCACCTAAAATCGCATTTCCCGCTGGGGCGAGTTTAACCACAAAAATATCTGCGCCTGCCAAAAAATTGATACCGTCAATCATTGCTCCCCCACCAAGATTATTATCTGCCTGATAAGGGGTTACCCCCACTGGGAAATCACTTGACGACGTTGCCCCCATGATATAAAGTTCGTTAGCGTCATTTACGATTAAACTATGTGGGGTTTCACTTCTTCCTCCGCCTATAAACGTTGAAAAGATAATGTCGCTTCCTGTTTCGTTGAATTTGGTGATACCTATATCCACGGCTCCTCCATTAAAGGTATTGTCAAAAGCACCCACAGTTAGCGGATAACCAGAGCCAAACACAATTCCTCCCCCAATTAAATTTCCAAAGGCATCAGGGCAAGCAGTCATTCCCCAATTGTCGGAAGTAGCGCCAGTAAAGGATGAAAACTTTAAATCGGGATCAATAATTAGTGGCTTGGTAGCATCATATCCCTTTGGGAAAACAAAAGACATTACATTGCCAATTAATTGATATTCACACTCAACTTTTACTTTTAATGCACCAATTTCTTGGTAAGCAAAAGGTTTTTTTTCGGTGATTGTGCCTAAAGAGGTCGTAATGACAAGCTCACCGTCGACAATTTCTAATTTATCTTGCCCACTATAACTTACTTTAAAATCGGCTGGTGAACCACCCGGAAGGACAATTACATCGTACTTTAAGGTTGAACTATGTTCATACATCCTTAAATTTATTCGATTGTAAAGAGAAACATATTTTATTTCGTTGAACGCGTAGCTGTTTTTAACCCAAGTACTTGGATCATTGCTTAAAAAATAGTTTTCGTAAAAAGGCGAAGGTTGCAATTCTTCGAAAGTCGGAATGTTTGCACCGATAAACGTTGTTTTAACCACATGATTTTTAATCACTTCTGGCTCATCTATATGCCCATGCCCATGATCGTAATGATCTCCCTCTGTTGTAAAACTATATGTAAAACCTGTTGATTCTAAAAAAAGTTTGCCTCCTGGAATGCCAATTTGATACTCGATATTCGGATGCCATTGCCCTCTATTTGGTCGCATCCATATCCGATCATCCTGTGCAAATAGCACAGATGAAGTTAGAATAAAGACATATAGAATTAACCTTTTTAGCATTGTTTATACATCAATCGTTTAGCAAAAATTATACCCCTATTTATCGTACAAAAATTAAATCTCGATTCAAAGACTTAAAGATACCATAATTTTAGTATAAATCAGTGCTTTACAGCTTTAAAAATGATATACGATGATAATCATTTATTGTTCTGCTTTCTTAAGACGAATTTTAAGGTAAAATAGTTTGCTCGAAATGAAACTATTTTCAGTTAATTCTTGGATTTTCAAAATTTTAGAAAAAAGACCACCAAATTTCGAATGGAAGTTGGTGCCGTTAATTTTAGAGATGGGTTGAAAAAACCGATTTTTTAATAATTTTCTTCAGAAACTAACAAACCAGCTTCATCGAAAAACCTCCAATTTCCTGATTTCTCATCGTCTTTATATTCACCTATATAACGAATTTTACCATTCGGAAAAAACGTCACCGAGTGTCCATTTTTTTTCCCATGCACATACATCGACTCGCTCCACTTTGATCCATTTTCATAGTACGATAACCAAAGACCATTTCGAGCGTCAGCATCATCCAAATCTCCTTCAACTTTTAATGCGCCACTTTCATAATACTCTTGGTAATCTTTATCACTTAATTTGTTTGGACCATTTTTATTTCCAGTAATTTTTGTCGAATCAGTTGTGCTGGTGGTAGTTTCTCCATCTTTATTTCCACAGTTCGTGAAAATACTTAAAAAGCAAATGGAGATAAAAAGAATCTTTTTCATAAAATTATTTTTCGCGATAGACCGTATATTCTACCAAACCAATAAGGGCTTTTTTAGATTCTGAATCCTCTAAATCTTTCAGTAAATCCAACGCCTCATTTTTAATCAAAATCATTTTATCGTAGGCATATTTAACGCCTCCCGAAGCAACTACATGTTGAACAGCGATTTTAATTTGTTTGGAATCTTGGTTATGATTTTTGATAATATTAATCAAGGTACGTTTTAAGGTTGGAGAACAAGTTTTTAAGGTGTAAATCAATGGTAAGGTCATTTTTCGTTCTCGGATGTCATTTCCTGTGGGTTTACCAATTTTTTCATCGTTCCCGTAATCAAAAATATCATCTTTGATTTGAAAAGCCACCCCAACTAATTCGCCAAATTTTTTCATTCGTTCAATCAATGCCTCGTCGGTTGAAACTGAGGATGCACCAGCGGCGCAACACGAAGCAATCAAGGACGCCGTTTTTTGACGAATAATATCAAAGTAAACTTCTTCAGTAATGTCCAGTTTTCTAGCCTTTTCAATCTGCAATAATTCACCTTCTGACATTTCTTTCACGGCGTCAGAAACGATTTTAAGTAATTTAAATTGAGACGTATTTACTGACAATAAAAGTCCTTGCGCCAAAAGATAATCGCCTACCAAAACGGCAATTTTATTTTTCCAGAGCGCATTGACAGAAAATACCCCTCGGCGTTCGTTGGCATCATCCACCACATCGTCGTGAACAAGCGAAGCGGTATGTGAAAGTTCAATCAAAGAGGCAGCGGTGTACGTGGCTTCTGTTACCGTTCCATTAATGGCTTTTGCTGTTAAAAAAACAAACATGGGACGCATTTGTTTGCCTTTTCGTTTGATAACGTAATGGGTGATTTTATCCAAAAGGGCAACATCTGATTTCAGAGAATCTTTGAATTTCTGCTCAAACTCAGCCATTTCGACTGCAACATTAGCTTTGATTTCTTTAACTCCGTACATGGTACAAAGATACAACGCAAGATTTATTAAAAAGTAAATTTTTTTTTAAATTACTTGAATATTATCTATGTCCAATAAATTTATCTCACTAATCCACGCATCAACTGTTTTGGCGTCGGTTAATTTAAAATCGCCAATCGCTTCGCGACGTAAACTGGAAAGATGCCCTCCGTTGCCTAAATTTTTACCGAAATCATGGGCTATGCTGCGAATATAGGTTCCTTTCGAACAAGTGATTTCAAAATGCACCAAAGGCAATTCAATGGAAACAATTTTAAATTCTTGGATCTGAACGAGCTTTGCTTGTAACACAACATCTTTACCGGCGCGCGCCAAATCGTAGGCTTTATTTCCGTCAATTTTTTTTGCCGAAAAAATAGGTGGATTTTGCAAGACATCACCCTCCATTTTTTTAGCTTCAGCGTAAATCATTTCCTCTGTTAAACCATCTAACGAAAATGTGGCATCAATTTGAGTTTCTAAATCATAGGATGGGGTAGTGGCTCCCAATGTAATCGTGCCCGAATACATTTTTGGCATTCCCATATAATTGTCAATCTCTTTTGTTTTTTTTCCGGTGCATAGAATCAGCAAACCATCGGCAAGCGGGTCAAGCGTTCCAGCATGACCGACCTTGATTTTTTTAACCTTTAATTTCCGTTTGATTTCGTACCGCATTTTATTCACGACATCGAAAGAAGTCCAGCCCAATGGCTTATCGACTAAAAGTATTTCTCCTGCAGCAAAATCCATTAAACCATTTCCAATTTATAGCCGCATAATAATAAGATCAAAAGAACCGATCCTAACACAATGCGGTAATAGCCAAATGCTTTAAATCCATATTTTGTCAAAAAGCCAATAAACGATTTAATTGCCAAATAAGCCACAATAAAAGCGGCAATGTTTCCAACAATCAATAACAAAAGTTCGTTATTGGAGGAATTTATCAATAATTCTTTGCTGTCCCACATCGACTTAAGTGTGGCGGCGCACATGGTAGGTACAGCTAAAAAAAAGGAAAATTCTGCGGCAGCTTTTCTGGTTAATTTTTGGGTCAAACCGCCAAAAATGGTAGCGGCAGATCGTGAAACACCAGGAATCATTGCCAAAGCTTGAAAAGTTCCAATTATTAATCCTGTTTTATAAGAAACTTCTTCGGTTCCTTCGGTTTCATTTTTGGCAAACCATTTGTCAATAAACAACAAAATTACTCCACCCACCAACAAGGCAATAGCCACCACCCACACATTTTCCAATAAACTATCCACAGAATCTTTCAACAAGAGCCCTAAAATACCAGTGGGAATAAAAGCAACCGCTAATTTTACATAAAAATTAACCCCTTGCAGAAACTTTTTAAAATAAACCACCACCACCGACAGGATAGCCCCAAATTGAATGGCCACGGTAAATAGTTTGGTAAATTCATCCGAAGCAATTCCCATGGCTTTCGAAGCAATGATCATGTGTCCGGTAGAAGAAACAGGTAAAAACTCAGTTAATCCCTCGATGATTGCAAGGATTAACGCTTCAAA
>JADZFJ010000575.1 GCA_020849935.1 Crocinitomix sp.
AGATGCGTTTGCACATTAGTATAAACCCTGAGACAGAGGTAATAGTTAATTATCCCCCTGCCACACCATTCTGTTCTGCGAATCCAAACAGACCACCGGTAGTAAGTAATATTACAAAGACCAGTACCGGATTTTTACCGATACCGTTTACAGTTGCTGATTTTACAAGTAAGTACACTGACCCTGACGGAGATCCTTTGGTTAAGGTTAGAATCCAAACCTTACCTCCTGATGGAGTTCTGAAATTAAACGGTATTCCAGTGACACCTAATCAGGAGATCCCGGTTGCGGATCTTGCAAAACTGACATTTGAGCCTGCACTTAACTGGAGTGGAACAACTAATTTTACATGGAATGGTTCTGACGGCGACGTATATGCTACAAGTCCGGCAAATACAGCAATTACCGTAATTGCACCAAGCGATCCAAATGCCAAGATCGGATTAGCGAAAAACCTCGCTTCTGTTACTCCGGCATTGAATGGAACCTATGATGTAAAGTTTGTCTTTACAGCAGTGAATTTTGGTCCGAATGCTTTAGATAATATTAGCATAAAGGATAATCTTGCATTGGCATTTGGCGGGACCGAAGTGACCGTTAAAACTGTAACAGCATTCGGAAATCTGAAAGCTAGCACCACCTTTAATGGGTCATCTAATACAGAACTTTTACTACCGACCAGCCGTCTTTTAGCTGGGGAAGAGGCCAAAGTTGAATTGCTGATTAATGTTAAGCTCTTGTTGACCTCCGGTGTTTTCCAAAACACTGCAACTGCTGAGGCTATATCATCTTTAACAGGATTCAAAGTATCAGATGTTTCAACCAATGGATTGAGACCCGATCCAAATACGACTGGTGATATTAGTCCTTCTGAGGCAACACCTATTAAACTTGATGCTTTTCCAACATATGTACCTGCAGGTTTCTCGCCAAACGGAGATGGAACGAATGATAAGTTTGTTGTGCAGAATGCAAATGGTAAGCATGTATCACTTGAAATGTATAACAGATGGGGGAACCGTGTTTATAAATCGGATGACTATAAGAATGATTGGGGAGGAGAGGTTACTGAAGGATTTTTCCTTGGCAGGGACGTCCCTGATGGAACCTATTATTATATTATCATAATTGATAAAAAGGATAAATACGCGGGCTTTATTACTGTGAACAGGTAATTAAATGAGAATATTAACAGTAATGATGCGCAAAATATTTAAAGGCTTAATAGTTGTTGTAGTTTTGTTATTACAATTTGGTGAAGTGTTTGCACAGCAAAATGCATTATTTTCACAATATATGTTTAACACCCTGGCCTTCAATCCTGCCTATGCAGGAAGCAGGAATGTGGCTGCAGCTACTGCACTCTACAGAAATCAATGGGTAGGTATTGAAGGTGCTCCTCAAACCGGAACATTCACTATGGATGCACCTTTTGCTAATGAACGTTTGGGATTGGGTATTCAGTTAATGAGTGATAAAATTGGAATTACAAAAACGACAGGCATCGTGTTAAGCGGGGCATACCGGATTCCAATTAATGAGGGAAGTCTTTCATTTGGTTTGCAGGGAAGTATGAATAATTATTTTGCTGGATTCTCAAATGTTAATCTTGATCCTTCGGGGCCGGTGCCGGATATGGCATTCAACACGGATATAAATAAAACTTTGTATAATTTTGGTTCAGGTGCTTATTATCGCAATAGCCGCTTTTATGCAGGATTATCAGTTCAGGATTTCGTTAGAAACCGACTCAATTTTAACGACATAAATGCCGGGGATATTACTGCCAGACAATCTGCTCATGCTTACCTTGCAACAGGTTATGTTTTTCCCTTAGGGTTCGACTTTAATCTCAAGACTTCAGTACTTGTGAAGGGAGTTAAGGGTGCTCCAGTTCAGGGCG
>JADZFJ010000302.1 GCA_020849935.1 Crocinitomix sp.
TGATTTTGCGCATTTTAAGTATAATAATATCACCTTTATTTTGGATGTTTCAAGCTCGATGAATTCATCAGGGAAACTTGATTTATTAAAATTATCCATGACTGAATTGGTGAAAATCTTGCGACCTGAAGATTTGATTTCTGTGATAAAATATTCTTCGAGTGTTTCGGTGGTGGTGGATGGTTTGAGTGGACAAGACAAAGAAGTAATTTTGGGTCGGGTGGCACAATTAAAAACCAGTAGTTCAACCGCTGGAGGAGACGCCATAAAAATGGCCTATCAAATGAATAATAGGATATATTCGGCCGACCGAAATAATATTGTGATCATGATTACTGATGGGGCATTTAACAAGGGTAGTATGAGCTATTTAGAAACCATCGCAAAAAATTACCAAGAAAAAGGAATTATATTTTCTGTGGTAGGGATTCACACCTCAACCTATATCACGGAACACATGCAAGAGGTGGTGAGTGCAGGCGGAGGAAGTTTCATTGAAGTTAGAAGTGTTGGGGATGCGCAAACCAAAATAATTGAGGAAATAAAAAGAACCTCTTTTCGTGGGCGTCGATAAGTTTAAATCCCACCAAAAATCCCGCTAGGATTGCAAGGAGCATTAATTTTATTTTTAAATATTTCAGTTAGCTGTACAACCTTTTAAGGGTATTTTTCGTTTCTTTAGCAGAAGATCAAAAATTATCCATTATGAAATTGTCAGGAAAGCTATTTATTTTATTCTTTTTAGTTCAAATCAGCGGAAGTGCACAGCATCATTTGCACGAAGCTGAAATGGCCCACAATGCCTTACATTTCATTAAAAATAAAGGTCAGTGGGATTCAAAAGTTCTTTATCGCGCACCACTTGGCACAGGTTCGGTTTACCTTGAAAACAATGGATTTACGTATACCCAAGTTTCGGCAGAAGACATTGATCACGCACATAATCACGCGGGTGATGCCGATCATGATCACGAAGACATGGTTCACGGTCATGCTTGGAAAGCAAATTTCATTGGGGCAAATGCTTCGCCAAAATTGATAGAATCCGACATAAGATCAGAATATCACAACTATTTTATTGGCAATGATCCTACAAAATGGGCTTCACGTGTACCTCTTTTTGATCATATTTCATACGACGATTTATACAACGGAATTGATTTAGACGTCTACAGTGTTGATGGAAATTTTAAATATGATTTTGTGGTTGCGCCAAACGCAGATCCTTCCATCATCCAAATAAAATACACAGGACTAAATGGCTTAGAATTAAGAAATGGCAATTTGATTTCTATCACATCCATTGGTGAATATGTCGAAAACGCACCTTATGTTTACCAACTGATCGATGGGGTAAAAACACAAATAGCTTGTAATTTTACGCTAGAAAATGGAGTGGTAGGCTTTGAATTTCCGAATGGGTATGATTCAAAATTACCTTTGATTATCGACCCAACCCTAATTGGAGCAACACTTTCAGGAGGAACTGTTACTAATTTTGGACATTGCGCAACCTACGACCGCGACGAAAATATTTATACTGGTGCCCGTTGTTTTGGAACAGGTTATCCAGTTACAGTAGGCGCTTTTGAAACCACCTTTGGCGGTGAAGTAGATATTGCAATCAGTAAATTAAGTCCTAATGCAACTTCTTTAATTTATGCGACCTATTTAGGTGGAGCAGGACAAGATTTAGCGCATAGTATGTATGTCAGCGAAGACAGAGAAATGTATGTTCTTGGCACTAGTTATTCGGTAGATTATCCTACATCGGGCGGAGCTTTTGATGCGTCAGGTCCATTGGGAGGTGCTAACAGAGACATCGTGGTTACGCATTTAACTGAGGACGGTACCGCAGTTGTTGGATCAACTTTTGTTGGTGGAAACTCCGATGATGGTGGAAATAGCATTACCTATAATTACGGCGATACCTTTAGAGGTGAAATTATTGTTGATATAGATGGTAATTGTTATATAGCTTCCTGTACCGTTGGATCTGATTTTCCAACCACCGTTGGGGCATATCAAACAACTTATGGAGGAGGCGTTCAAGATGCAGTAATTTTTTCTATGCCACCAAACTTATCCACGATGAATTGGTCAACTTATTTGGGAGGTACTTCTGGAGAAGCTGGTTTTGGTTTGCGATTAAATGACGAAGGTGATCTTTATGTTTCTGGGGCTTGTCAATCGAATTTTATGACAGCAACTGGGTATCAAACGACTTATCAAGGTGGTGGAATTGATGCTTATTGTGTTAAATTAATTGACGATGGAAGTAGCATTGAATACAGTACCTATTATGGTACTACCGCAAGTGATGCCGCATTTTTTATCGACATTGATGTAGATGGTAGTGTTTATTTATATGGGCAGAGCGATGGAGGAATTGCACCAGTAACCTTGGGAGTCTATTCAAATCCATTAAGTGATCAATTTATTTGCAAATTATCTGGTGATCTTGAAACCCTTGAGTTTGGTACGGTGGTAGGAAATGGAGGCGCCAATTTTGTGCCAATTGCATTTATGGTGGATGCGTGTGAATTTGTTTATTTCTCAGGACATTCCGCTACTTTTGGCTTGCCCTTGGTTGGCCCACTTTATCCATCAGGAGGTATGTATTTAGGGGTTTTACAGCCAGACGCAGTGGCCATGGAATTTTCAACGTATTATAGTGGAAACCACGTAGATGGCGGAACAAGTCGATTTGACCCAAAAAACGGAACGGTTTATCAGGCAGTTTGTTCGTGTGAGCCTTTTACAACCACACCAGGTGCCTTCGGAACTGTACCAGGTGGATTTTGTGACATGGCGGTTTTTAAAATTGATTTTGGTATCAGCCATGTAAACGCAAATGCAGAAGCTTTGCCATCGGCCGAAGGTTGTGTGCCGTTTACAGTTAATTTTGATAATACAGGAACAGGAATTACCTACCAATGGGATTTTGGGGATGGCTCACCCTTTTCAACGGAATTTGAACCAACTCATACCTTTACCGAACCTGGAATTTACGAAGTAAGGTTAGTAGCTTTTGATCCAGAGGGTTGTTTAACTTCAGATACTACTTATTTAGAGATTATTGTGGGAAGTGGTGAAACGCCTGACGCTTCTTTCGATTACGAAGTTAATTGCGCGACAGGTGAAGTTACAATCACATTTACAGGAACCGATGGTGTACCAACCTCTTATGATATGGGCGATGGATCAACGTATGATACGCCTGATGTATCGCATACCTACGATGCTGACGGGACATATACCATTACCCTAACTGCTGGTGATGGGGTTTGTGCAGATGAAGCTGTTTTTGAAGTAGATATCAGTATCGGAACACCTTCGGTGGATGTTATATTTAGCAATCCGACGTGTTATGGTTTTTCAGATGGTTCAATTACCTTAGATTTGCTTGCACCAACTGGCGAAGAATTGATTGAAATTAAAAATGGAGCAGGAGATTTATTAAATGTCGGAGGATCAAATACAGCCAACACACTCACATCTGGCTGGTATTATTTTAGAGTTGATTTAGGTGGAGGTTGCGAATTAATTGATTCGATTCAATTGTTTGACCCACCTGCAATTAACGCACAATTGCGCTTTTTTAATCCGCTTTGTTATGCCGATGAAACAGGGTATGTGGTAGTAGATACGGTCTTTAATTGGCAAGGTGATTATGATGAATTGGTCTTTATTTGGTCGCCTGATCCACCCTTGGTAAGTGGTGTAGGAGCAGATAGTTTGTATAATTTGCCAGCAGGTAATTACATCTTGACAATTAACGACGGAAATGGCTGTTCGCAAGTGATCGAATACTCAATCACCCAACCAAGCGAATTGGTTTTCACAGAATTTGGGAAAGATCCTGCTTATTGTAGATTGTTTGGATATCAATCTGGAAATGGGGTTGTTTTTGCGGCCGCCATCGGAGGAACACCAGATTACGATTATTTATGGGAGAATTTAGATAACGGTGAAACCTCTGTAAACAGTACGTGGGGCGGTTTAAATCCAGGAAATTATCGCATGACCGTGACAGACGCCAACGGCTGTCAATTGATTCAAAACATTTTATTGGATTCATTAAACCCAATTTCTCAGTTTACCGTCACCATCGATCAATTAAAAACGGATTGTGATGCTGTGGTGCCAGTGGACATTAATTTCACCAACCAATCGTTGAATTACGCCAATCCAAACGATCCTTTTGCAGACACCACCTTCTTGTGGAATTTTAATTACGACATCAACCCTTGGGTGATTTCACATGACATCAATGAATCGTACGACATTACGTTCACACAAAGTGGGACTTATGATATTTGTTTAATCGCCTTAAACAAAAATGGGTGTAAAGACACCAGTTGTCAAGAATTGATTTTATGCGATCCTTTGGTGTTTGTCCCAGTAAACATCTTTTCACCTGATGGAAATGGCCAAAACGATGAATTCACATTTTACCATCGCTCAGATGCTGTAAAGGAATTTTATTGCACGGTTGTCAATCGCTGGGGAGTTACCATCGCCGAATTTAACAACGTAAACGATGGCTGGAACGGTACCGACAAACAAGGAAACAAAGTTCCAGATGGGGTTTACTTCTACACCTACGCAGGCAAAGCCGACACTGGTGAAGAATTTTCAGGACAAGGCACGGTGACTTTGGTGAATGGGAAGTAGTGAAGCGAGATTCGATTTCAGAGGAGACTAAATTCTCCTAAAATATTGGTTCAAACAGTAGATCTTCTTTTGCAAATTCGAGGCGAAGGTTCTTCATTAATATTTCGGAAGAGATGAATTGTTCTTTACGAGAAATAGCATCAATAAAAGAAGCTTGGACAACGTTATTGATTTGTGAAGCAGTTATTTCATAACGATTAACGAGTTGCTCAAAATCAATTTTATGGTCTAAGGGGAAATCATGAGGAATTGTGTTTTTCCAAATTAATGCTCGTTCAATTTTATCAGGTTTAGTAAAATGAACCAAAGATTGAAAACGTCGCATAAAAGCAACCTCCATGTTTTGTTTAAGGTTGGTCGCTAAAATCACCATGCCATTATAATCTTCGATGCGTTGGAGTAAATAAGCCACTTCTTGGTTCGCAAAACGATCATTCGAACTTTCAGTTTCTACCCGTTTACTAAAAAGAGCGTCTGCCTCATCAAAAAAGAGAATCCAATTTTTATGTTCGGCACGTTTAAATACCCCCGCCAAATTTTTCTCCGTCTCCCCAATGTATTTGGACACCATCAACGATAAATCAATTCTGAAAACGGGTCGGTTGGTAGTTTTACCCAACAAAGCGGCCGTTAAGGTTTTACCCGTTCCAGGAGGGCCATAAAACAAGGTTCGGTAGCCTTTTTTCGAACGTTTACTTAACTGCGGATGGCTGTGTAATTGGTCCGAAAAATTCAGCCAATTTTGGAGATCTTGCAATTGTGACAGTGTATTGTCGGCAATGATTAAATCGTCCCAATCCATGGCCGTGGTTAATTGTTGCGCGGGGAATTGGGGGGAGAGTGGGGGGGGTTGTACAGCACCATACAGGAGCAATTGCACTAAATCACGATGAGGTAATAATTTACCGCTAAAAACAGGTAGATTATCCGCTACTGTCTCCAATTCAATCAAGTTATAGGACGCCAACTTTCCATCTGGCAAAAGAAGTTTCGCGACTTCTTTCCTTTTTTCGGGGTTTCTTGCAGCCAACAAAAATACCGCTGTTTCGCCTGTTGGAATTACGCCCCGGTGAGGTGTACTCATTACCCCGCCAAATTCCGTGCAAATCACATCAAAATTAGGATTTTTGGCTAAAAAAATATCCAAGATTTGCGGTGCAAAATAAGGCGCAAGGGCTAACAATAAAATAACCTGTTCTTGAAAATTGAGGTTAAAATCTTTGATGATTTGGTTGAGCCGGTCATCTTCAATTTCAAGTGGTATCTTATAAATTTCATCAATCGGATAATTGGTATTATCGTTAATGTGAGCAACGTGCAGTTTTGTTGCGGTGTCTATTATTTTTTTTAGAGGTGTTATCATTTTTTGTTTTGGTTAAGAATATTTGAACCCATTGCAAGTTTCTGTACTAATGAAATTAAAAATAAATTTTTATGGCAAATAGACCTTTTTTAATGGGTAAATATTAAATCGTGGTAATATGCAGTTTCGAATGTCTATGTTTTAAGAAAAATTTATTGTTTAAATTCTGATCGGTAATGTTCGGCCATCCATTTGATAATTGCCGCAAGTTTCTCAGTTTCTGTTTTACTTTTATCCACAATTTGATTAACATCAAAAATTGTTTTCAAATTTTTCTGTTCATCTGTTAAGACCAGTTGTTTTAATATTTTCACAGAACTTTCAGCAGCTTTATTCCATTTTCGAGATTCTATATCGATTTGTTCCCAAATACCCTTTTCATCAGCCAGTTGCTTTAATTTTTGATTGACAACTTTCAAATCGTTTTCTAAAAAATTATGCAATTTCAATTCATCAAATTGATTTGTTTGAATATTATTTTCTAAATCAACATATTCTGGGGAATTTCTTATTCCATCTATTTCGTCTGTCAAATTATCCATTTCGGTTTTCCTGTTTTCAGCTGTACTTGATGAAAGAGAAATTTCTTCATTTGATGTATCAATTTTAGCCATCAATTGGTCCATTTTTGTTTCTTTCTCCTTCAATTTAAGATTTAGATCATTGTTTAATTCAATTAAATTCTCATTATTTTTTTGAATTTTAAAATTTTCTAACTCCA
>JADZFJ010000303.1 GCA_020849935.1 Crocinitomix sp.
AATAAATGTTCCTTCGACTAATCGATTTAATTTGTCTGGAGAATTTATTACATCTACCTTGCCATTGCCACCTTTAAACATACGCGCTAATTTTATCTGAACAAATATACAAAAAAAGACGAAGTTTAAAATTGGTGAAGGTTGTGATTATTGTTTCACTTCGATTTTAATCAGTTTGATGCGAGATTCTGCAACTTCTACCGCAGTAAAAATTAGTTTATCTGTTTCAAAGGATTCTTGTGCGACAGGGATTTCTTCTAAATTGGTAATCATTAATCCGGCGAGGGTTTCATATTCTTCACTTTCTTCAATCGCCAAGCCATAATTTTCGTTGAGGTAATCTATTTCTGTTCGACCTGAAAAAAGATAGGTTGATTCATCAAGTTGTTCTTCAATTTCATCCTCTCGGTCGTGTTCATCTTGAATTTCGCCAAAAATTTCTTCAATGATGTCTTCGACCGTGATGATTCCGGCTGTACCACCATATTCATCGACCACCACCACAATGTTCTTTTTAGTTTCTGAAAATTGGGCCAATAGATCTTTGGCGAGAATCGATTCAGGAACAACGCCGATGGGAATCATGACATTTTTAATAAAATCAGGTTTATTAAAAAGTTCATAGGCGTGCACATATCCAATAATATTGTCAATGGTATTTCGATAAATTAAGATGCGTGAAAGCCCACTTTCAATGAATTTTTCTTTCAAAATCTTGATGTCCTCCTCAATACTACAAGCCACTATTTCCGTGCGAGGAATCAAACAATCTCTTGCTTTTAGTTTCGAGAATTCTAGGGCGTTATTTAGGATTTGAATTTCGTTGTCCATGTGGGCATCCTCTTCGATTCGGTCGCTGAGGTCACGCACGTAATGATCTAAATCCACTTTGGTGAAGACATGTTCTGTGTTTTTGACATCTGCCTTTACTATTTTCAGAATCAGATTTGAAATACCAATAATAATAGTTGCAGGGAGATATAAAACCCAATAAACGATAAACAAGGGGAAAACGAATAGATTTAGGATTCCATTGGGGTTAATTCTAAATATCGCTTTCGGCAGAAATTCTGCGGTAACTACAACAATGATAGTTGAAATAATGGTTTGTAAAAAGAGCATTAAAAATTGATACTCTTTTGCAAAAAACAGCATTGGCTCTAAATAGATGGCCATGTAAATCCCATAAACCACCAAAGCTACATTGTTGCCAAGGAGCATAATGGCGATAAAATTTCCTGTTTTTTTAACGAAATACGCTAAGATTTTTCCAGAGAGGTGTCCTCGATTTTTATCGAGTTCAATTTTTAGGCGATTTGCGGAAACAAAGGCAATTTCCATCCCCGAAAAAAAGGCTGAAAAAGCTAACATTATTAAAATGACAGCCCACGCTGCCACTTGGGGCTCAGGATCCATTTATCAATTTAAAATCAAACTTTTCATCTAATCAAGTAAAATTAAAATAATTATTGAATTAGACAACACTATTTTACTTTTTTTCTTCGATTAAATCAAATCCAATATCACTTCGATAATACGATTTTTCGAAGCTGATTTTTTGCACATTATCGTAGGTAATTTGGAGGGCTCTGTCTTTACTTTTCCCGAAAGAGGTCACACTAAGTACCCTTCCGCCAGCGGTTAGCACGGTTGGTCCATCCTTTTTAGTGCCTGCGTGAAAAATGATGGAATCATGAATTCCATTTAACCCATAAATGGTTTTTTCTTTTTCATATTCGTCTGGATAACCGCCAGAAACCATCATCACTGTTGCTGCTGTGCGATCGTCAAATTCGACATCACGTTCGGACAAGGTGCGTGTGGCTACTCCTTCAAACAAATCTAAAATATCAGACTTAATTCTAGGAATGACAACCTCCGTTTCAGGATCACCCATTCGGCAATTGTATTCAATAACAAAAGGCTCGTTTTTAACGTTTATCACGCCAAAAAATATAAATCCTTGATAATCGATACCGTCTTTTTGTAAACCTTTAATGGTAGGAATAATGATTTGGTTTTCGACCTTGTCCATAAAACCATTGGCTGCAAAAGGAACTGGTGAAACAGCGCCCATTCCGCCGGTATTTAATCCGGTATCCCCAACACCAATTCGTTTATAATCTTTGGCTTCTGGTAATTTTTTATACGACTGACCGTCGGTAATCACAAAAACAGACATTTCGATCCCGTCTAAAAATTCTTCAATCACCACACTGGACGAAGCTGCGCCAAATTTGGCATCTTCCACCATGCTTTTCAATTCTGCTTTTGCTTCTTTGAGATTTTTTAAAATCAAGACCCCTTTTCCTGAAGCTAATCCATCGGCTTTCAATACATAAGGCGGTTTTAGGGTGTCTAAAAAAGCATAACCTTCTTGTAAATTTTCCTTGCTAAAAGTTTGATACCGCGCAGTAGGAATATTATGGCGTTTCATAAACCGTTTAGAAAAATCTTTACTTCCTTCTAATTGAGCTGCCTCTTTGTTGGGTCCAATCACCGCAATGTGTTTGATTTCGTCATTTGCCAAGAAAAAATCGTGGATTCCGTTTA
>JADZFJ010000304.1 GCA_020849935.1 Crocinitomix sp.
TTCATCTAATTCTGGACTGGTTAAGGTGTCGGTAATTTCATAATTAACGGCAACGGAATCGGAGAGAAAAAAATAGGTACGCAGGTTTTTTTCGATTTTTTCTTGATCGGAGGTTTTAGATTCTCCATTACATGAAACGATTACCAATGCGCTAAACGCTACGAAACTTAATAAAATTCTTGACATACTTTTTTTTGGCAAAGATACAGGAATATTCTTTTAGACAATAATTTGACAAAAAGAAGACGATCACCAATCGTTGAAATAAAGTTTGAATGGTTAGATTTTAAAACCAAACGCTGAAAAAAACCTCAATGCCGCAAAAGGGATAGAGCGGAGCTCTTTTTTTTAAAAAAAGCGGGAGCGGCAGCCCGACCCCCCAACTCGTTGGGGGGATTTGCCCAACTACTAAAAAAAGAGATAAGAATAACGAGGTGATTAACCGACTAATGAAGAGGCTTTTAAAATAACTCCTTGCATTAATTTTTCGGCGGATTTGATCATTGCTGCTTTGTCGTAAAAACACTCGGCATGCAATTCTTCCGGTGTGCCATGGTGAATGTATTTATCCGGAATGCCCAAACGAACGACTTTTGCCGTGTATGAATGATCGGCCATAAATTCGAGAATGGCTGATCCCATTCCGCCCATCACACAACCATCTTCGACAGTGATCACTTTATCAAACTTTGAAAATACTTCGTGCAACAACAACTCATCCAATGGTTTGACAAAACGCATATCGTAATGTGCGGCTGAAATGCCCATTTCTTTTAAAGCGGCAATAGCTTCGGTGGTTGTATTTCCAACTGGACCGATGGTTAAAAAAGCCAAATCGCTTCCGTTTTGGAGTTTTTGCCCAGTGCCTATTTTAATTTCTTTGAAAGGGGTTTTCCATTTTGGCATGACCCCATTTCCGCGTGGGTAACGAATGGAAAATGGTCCTTTATTTTCTAATTGTGCGGTGTACATTAAATTGCGAAGCTCTGCCTCGTTAAGCGGCGATGCCACAATCATATTTGGTACACAACGCATGTAGGCCAAATCGTACGCACCGTGATGGGTTGCGCCATCTGCTCCTACCAATCCTCCGCGGTCCAAACAAAATACGACGTTTAGGTTTTGCAAAGCTACGTCATGAATTACTTGATCGTAAGCACGTTGCATAAACGACGAATAAATATTACAAAACGGAACCAACCCTTGTGTCGCCATTCCTGCTGACACCGTTACGGCGTGTTGCTCTGCAATTCCAACATCGAACGCGCGATCGGGCATTGCTTTCATCATGATATTTAACGAACATCCGGAAGGCATTGCCGGGGTGACACCCATTATTTTATCATTCATTTCGGCTAACTCAACGATGGTATGCCCAAAAACTTCTTGATATTTTGGAGGTTGCGGTGAGGTTGGTATCACTTTTACAATTTCTCCAGTTTCTTTATTAAATACACCCGGCGCGTGCCATTGAGTGGCATTTCCGTCTTCGGCTGGTTTGTATCCTTTTCCTTTGGTGGTTAAGACATGCAAAATTTTTGGTCCTGGAATGTCTTTTAAATCGCGTAAAATATTTACTAATCCGATGGTGTCGTGTCCGTCTACAGGACCGAAATATCTGAAATTTAACGATTCAAAATAATTGCTATCGTTTAACAATGAACCTTTTAACGAACTGCTGATTTTTGATGCAATTGCTTGTGCATTTGGGCCAAATTTGGAAATTTTACCCAATAAACTCCACACTTCATCTTTAACTTTATTATACGTGTGTGAGGTGGTAATGTCGGTTAGATATTCGCGCAATGCCCCTACATTTGGGTCGATTGACATGCAGTTATCGTTTAAAATAACCAATAAATTGGTGTCCGTAGATCCGCCATGATTTAAGCCTTCGAAGGCCAATCCAGCGGTCATTGAACCATCACCAATTACAGCGATGTGTTGTTTTTCTTCGCCTTTGTATTTGCTTGCGATGGCCATTCCAAGTGCTCCTGAAATGGAAGTTGAGGAATGTCCTACCCCAAAGGTATCGTATTCACTTTCACTGCGCTTAGGAAATCCACTAATTCCGCCTTTAGTACGGTTGGTATGGAATTTACCTCGGCGACCAGTTAAGATTTTATGTCCATACGCTTGGTGCCCTACGTCCCAAACAAGTTGATCGATTGGTGTATTAAATGTATAATGCAAAGCCACGGTTAATTCAACAACGCCTAAACTCGCACCAAAATGCGAATTCCCAATTTCAGAAATGACGTCAATAATGTATTGGCGTAACTCATCTGCAACTTGTGGAAGCTGATTTAGCTCAAATTTTTCTCTTAAATCTTTCGGAATTTCTATTTGATTTAAGAAATCTCCCGCCGTATAATGTGACATATTCCGTGTTTGAATAACAAATTTACACAATCCTTTGTTATTGCACTAACGTTTTAATCCTTATTCTGTTCAAAAAATAATTAGTTTTTTAACATTTTTTTAAGGTTGATGTTCTTTCGGCAAGATTTCGTGCAGCACTTCGTAAAATTTTTGGTTGGTCATTTTGGATTTTAACCAGGCATAATAACTCATGGCTTGGAGGTCTTCTTTTTCTTTGTCTATCCAATCAAAAGATGATTCGACACGTTGTAAAAATTGATTGGATTGAACTATTTCAGGATCGTGGATAATGGTTTTGATCAAGGCAAGAAATACGGCCACCCTTCGGTATTTTGGCATTTCTAAATGCGTTTT
This sequence comes from Crocinitomix sp., assembly GCA_020849935.1. GTDB lineage: Bacteria > Bacteroidota > Bacteroidia > Flavobacteriales_D > Crocinitomicaceae > Crocinitomix. The sequence continues at coordinate 2,737 of JADZFJ010000304.1, forward strand.
ATGGATTCTTTCCATCGATAAAATTCGATCAAATGCAAGTTCGGTACGTTGTAATTCGAATTGGTAAATTAATTCGATGAGGCTTTTTTTAATTCGGTATTCGACTCCCATATTTTTTTCCAACCAATTATCGGTGCGTCCAATTTTGAGCAAAAGTTGGTTGGCTTTTTTGTATTCTTCCTTTTGAAAATAATAAACGGACAAATTCAATTTTACATTTAGTTCATCTTCGTGCGTGGCGAATTTGGCATTGTTTAAA
>JADZFJ010000305.1 GCA_020849935.1 Crocinitomix sp.
ACAAATGTATGATTGTCTTGTGTACCACCAATAATGCTTCCATTACTATTTGGATTGAGCCCAATACCGTAAAATTGGGTAATTGGAAAATTATCCCCGTTTAAAGACACCCAAGTAAATCCACCATCTTCGGATAAAGAAACACCTCCGTCGTCGCCCACTATGATTTTATTAAATCCGTCAATATTTTCAACAACTTGAATTGAACGTACATCTTCATGCATTGTTGTGAAGTGCGAAAAATCGCCCGCAAAAATATTATATCTATTGAAATAGACACTGCCAAAGTATAGTCCATTCTCATCACCATAACCTGCAGTAAAGACAGATCTTAGCGCCATGTCCGAACGGTCGACACTCAGTGGCGACCAATCAATACAATTATTTTCACTTTTAAAAAACAACCTACTATTTTTCACCGTTGCAGATTTAGCAACAACTTGTATATAAACTTCGTCTTCGTACATATTTGCAACCCCAATTCCAAAAATTTCTCTAGTATGGGAATAATCTATATCAATATCGGCTATCAAAATTGGTGAAAGTTCGACTAAATCGTATGATTCACCATATGCAGCTTTTAATGAGAAATTAGTAAAACTTGCTATACCGAGTTCACTTAAATTTACGTAAACGTAATATTCTTCTAGACCGCTGCCTGAACTTACAATTTCTTCTTCATATGGCATACCGTCAAAATAAAGGATTAAACTTGCCCCAATTGGTATTTCTGCGTTCAACGTGAGTGCTAAACTACCGTCAACAGATATTTCTAACGCAGTCGCCCCCTCAAGATAATTCCGCTTTATTGACAATTGTTCCTCATATATTTCATCTGCCAAGGTCAAAACAGGTTGAAGCTTAACGGCATAATCTGAGCCATATAATTGCAAATCTGGATAAAAAGTAAAGGCCCCTACATTAACTTCGATTGGCACAAAATTACCAAAAGAACCAACAAATAGTTCATTTTCATCAATTGTTAGGTCGTTTATATTGACCAGTTCTAAAATATCAGAGGTGTAATCTACCCATGTCGCATCTAAATCATATTTCCAAATATGACCAGTCAGACCTTCATAATTACGCACAGTCGTCACAATCAGATCCGTTTCAGACGCTTCTATGCTATAATATTCTTCGTCATCTAAGGTAGGTTGCCCAGTTAATAAGCTCCATGTCAATCCTCTGTCCGTTGAGACAAAAATATTATAATGACTTGCGGCATAAATCAAATCTGTACTACCAGCTGGTTTGGTTATTCCCACCAAGTACTGTATTTTACCACCAACTTCTGGAATTGCATGGCGTGTCCATGTTTTTCCGTAATCCGACGATTTTAATACACCAACACCATAAGCATCGCCAAATTTGTCTTTACCAGTGGCTGCAATTAAAAATTTGCCCACAGGTTCCGTAGGTTTAGAAATGTCTAGGATTTTCTGAATACCTAATGCAGGTACCCCTAGATGATCGGTCACATTTTCCCAAGTACTACCACCGGTTTCGGTGTACCAAATACCAGAAGCTCCTGCACCAGCCAAAATAATGTTTTGCTGTGAAGGATTCATGTAAACAGCAGTTATGATCCCTGCTTGATGTTCTGATTCGGTTCCAGGACTTGGATCAAAATCGAATTCCCAAGCTGCCTCATCGCCATTTGGGCAATTTGGTGTTTCAAGATATTCGATCATTGAAGAAGTGTAAAGATCAGGTTGTTCAACACCAGATGAATTTACATAAGTACGATCTTTCCAAAAGTACATACTCCTTTTAAACACTTTTTCGTAATGACTTGTAACATCATCGGAAGGTAATGTGCTAAAAAAATTAGACATGATTGTGTCTAATGTAAATAGCGAAATTGAACCGTTCTCGTACATGTTTGTGTATCTTTGTACGGTGTCTTTTATACTTACTTGTGCAAAGGTGGCTGTACCAAAACAGAGACAAAATAATAGGATAATTCTTTTCATAAAAGGTATTTAGACTTGTTAATAATTTATGACCTTGGGGCTAATCCGTTGACAATTTAAAACATAATTTTCAAACTCGCAAATTAATTTATTGTAAATCATTAAAATAGGTATAAGTACGTGTTTATACCCACCACGTATAAATACCTACCCCAAAAAACCCAAGTTGTACTTTTTCAATTATCACCAAAGCTATCACAAAAAAAAACACCCCGCAGAAAAAAAACTGCGGGGTGCAAGATTACTAATTTTTCAAATTAACCTTATTCTTCTTCGCGGCTCGCACTTGCATCGTCCGCTCCTGAACCAGATCGATGATTCCGTTTTATGTCGCTGGCACGTGTGCCACCAACCATTTCGTACTCATTTGAATTGTAGCCATAAACAGCGCCTATGGCAGCCAACATACGGCGGTTAAATTCTCGTAAAGCTTTCAAGTCGTCATCAATTGCGTTCGACTCCTTGTCTGCTGTACTTAAAGCCGCATTGTATGCTACAATCCGATCTTTAATACCATCTAACTGCGTGTTAAAACCAGTAATACTTAAGCCATTTCCTAAATCTAATGCAGGGTCAACGGCCATTAAACCTGCCAAGCGTTTCTCCGCTTCGTCCACTATGTTAGTGAACATCCTTTTTCTTC
>JADZFJ010000306.1 GCA_020849935.1 Crocinitomix sp.
CAAACGCTTCGACATAAAGGATGGTGGAAAAATTAAGTTTTACCAAATCGCCATTCGATTTAACAAAAATATGTTTCTCATCGGTTGGGGCATTCAAAGAGATGGTTTCACTTATTGCTTTTGCGCGATTAGCAGCTTTTAAAAATCGGTTGTACTCAATTGGTTTCACCAAATAATCGGTAACGTCATAATTATACGATTCGGCCGCATATTCAGGTTTAGAACTGATGATGATTACTTGCGGAATTTTTTTTGCAGCTTCTATAAAATCAATTCCTGACATTTCGGGCATTTCGATGTCCAGAAAGATTAAGTCACAATCCAAGTTTTCCAATTCTTTCAATGCCTGTAGTGGATTGTCAAACTCCGCTTGAATGGTAAGGAAGTCGGTAAAGTTGATATACGATCGAATAATCTCTCTCGAAATTTTATCATCATCTAAAATCACTACTTTAAGCATGTCCTTTTTTCTTAAATATAAACAAATTTATCATTCTAGCGCATAAAACAAAAATGCTGCCAAATTCTTCCGAAAATGGCAGCATCAAAATTAATTAAGAAAATGAATCTACATTTTAATAATGATAAATTCTGTTCGTCGATTCATTTGGTGATAAGCATCGAATTTTTTCTTATCCGATTTCATAAATGAATTGATGAACGCTTCAGTTAAAACTTGTTTTTGCGCCCCACCATCTGGACTTAAATCTACCACATTCGGCACAGATTCGCCGAATCCTTTTCCGTAAATTCGTTCTGGATTTGTGATTCGGTCTTTAATATACTGCGCCGAAGCTTTTGCCCTTTTAGAAGAAAGCGATTCGTTAGAAGCGTCGCTACCTCGCGAATCTGTATGCGACCCTAATTCAATCACCATCGTCGGATTTTCGTTCATTACTTTCACAATTTTATCCAACTCAATCGCCGCATCTGGACGAATAAAGAATTTATTTAAATCGAAATAGATTGGGTTGATGTCAATAATTTTCGATAAATCTGCACCCACTTGGATAGGATCTAAAGTTAAATCCAATGCGTTGTGAACTTCATATTTACCTTCTTTATCAAACAAGGTGTTATACGTAACCGTTTTCCCTAAATAACCATTTTTTTCTAGTTCGATGTTGTAGCTTCCACGGTCATTTAATTTTTTATCCATGAGAGGTTTTAAATGATCTCCCGAACCTGGAGTGTAAATCACCTCTTTTTCACCCGTCATATTGTCGACAATCGTCATTTTAACGCTGTCCAAAGGAGCGCCACTTAACTTGTCCGTTACAAGAGCATATAAGGACAAACCTGGATCTTTTTCAAGTTCTAGATTAACAATAATAACATCTTCTTCGGTGTGCGTATCAGCAGCATTAGTTCCGTCGAAATATTTAGGTTTTTGACCTCTTAAATTGAACGTTTTATCTGGTTCCACCATAAATTCATAACTTCCATCATCTTCCGTCACCACCTTAATTTCTTCGCCTGACAAAAGATCAAATAAGGTTACCGTGGTTTGCGCCAACAACTCCCCTTTTTTATCTCTAGCCACCCCTTTAATTAACTTACCAAACGTGAATGGTTTGCTAAGATCAAAGCTGTAGATGTCATCACTCCCCTTTCCTCCTTCTCGGTTCGAAGCAAAATATCCTTTTGTTTGATTTTCGTTAAGCACAAAAGAAAAATCATCCGTATTTCCATTGATTGGAGCACCAAGATTTAAAATTTTACCAATACTCAAATCTTCTTTAATTTGTGCTAAGAAAATGTCTTGTCCACCTAAACCAACACGACCATTAGAAGAGAAAAATAACATCTCACTTCCCGCGTGAATAAATGGAAACATCTCATCTCCTTCGGTGTTTAATCCTTCGCCTAAATTAATTGCTTTTCCATACGAACCGTCTTCTTTAATTTCTGCGCGGTAAATATCTACTCCACCAATTCCACCTGGCATGTTTGAGGCAAAATACAACCATTTTCCATCGTTAGAGATTGTTGCATGCCCTACAGAATATTCGTTGTCGTTAAAAGGTAAGGCTTTTGGTTTCTCCCATTTTCCATCTACCAATCTACTTGAAAACATTTGTAATCTCACAACACCTTGCGAACTTTGTCCATCGTAATTATTTCGCGTGAAGATCATAAAATCTCCTTCTTTGTTAATAGCAACTGGGCCTTCGTGGAATTTTTTGTTAATCTTTCCGCTCAAATTAGTAGGGTTAACCAGACTAAAATCTTCATTTTTATCGGCAACATAGACATCTAAAAATGGCAATCTGTTCCAGTTCCATCTTCTTCTCACCGATTTGGTTCCTTCGCGGCTTGATGCAAAGACAACTTGATCCTTGTAAAACGCTGCTGCAAAATCTTGTTGTTCTGAATTTATATCCAAGTTTTTAATGGTAAAACTGGTGTTTTCTTTCAACAAACGCTCAAAAGAACCTTTTTCTTTTACGTACATTTTTCCACGAGAATCGGTCACGTTCATCTCGGCGTATTTACTCATCCATTCTTCCGACTCCTCGTATTTTTTATTCTCTCTAAGAACAGCAGCATAACAATAGATGTCAGTTGCAATGTGACCATCGGTAGTGACGATTTCTCTGAATAATGGCTCAGCAGCTAAAGAATTATGTGTTCTCCAATAACTAAGTGCTTGTTTTCTCTTTACATCCATCGAAGTTTGGTCGACCTCACTATATTTTTCAATTGCGAGATCGTAAGAAAAACTTTCG
>JADZFJ010000307.1 GCA_020849935.1 Crocinitomix sp.
GATCACCCGCCGTTACATCCGCAGGATCCCATGTATAGGTGTCCGCTCCACTATTTGAGAAAATTACCGATTCGCCTAAACAAATCTCTGTTTCATCAACCGAAGCGGTTACGTTTGGAAGTTCGTTCACAACTACTTCTACAGTTAAATTACAATCTAAAGGTGAGGAACTAGTTGCATTATACGTAAATGTTCCTGCACTTGCAGGAGTGTAAGGAACACCATTTACAACCCCACCATCCCAAGTAATTGTTCCAGCTCCGTCAGCATCCATGGTCACCGATTCACCTAAACAAATTTCGTAATCAGAAACAACTAAGGTCATTGGCGAACAAAGCACCGTAATAATCACTTGACCATTTCCTGTTCCTAAACCAGCTGTGTTTGTTTGATCGGTACCCCCGTTAAACGAACCACCGCCGCCGCCGCCATCGTATCGACCACTCACGACTTCACCGCCAGGTCCACCGCCACTATAACCGCCGCCACCGCCGCCGCCAACTGCACCACATCTCGCATTACCGCCGCCGCCACCACCATAGCCACCAGCACCTGCCAATCCTCCACCTGTTCCGCCTGCTCCACCTACTAATGGACGTTGACCGCCAATTGAATTCGGCGAACATCCATGAATAGTTCCCTTAACGCCATTGCTATTCCAACCAGCTCCACCAGCCGCGTACGTAGGGGCCAAAGAAGCAGTGCCTCCATTACCGCTAACACCACCGCCCGCAGCTTGACTGTTTCCGTTTGTTCCGCTAGTAGTGATTGAGGCATTCATACCGTTATAACTAGTACCGCCAACATCGGTGTAACCACCGCCACCGCCACCGCCAGCTGCCATTAATAAAGTGGGTCCACTTTTCCAAACAAATGAACCGCCACCACCACCAGCAACATAGGTTCCTGCCACACCAGCACCACCAACTAAAACCTTTAGCACCTCTCCAGGAGTAACTGTAAATGTTCCAACCATCTTGGCACCTTTTCCGCTCACGCCTAAAAGTCCTGTTCCACCCGCTGCGCCTAAGGCGTCAATTCGGATGCTCGTAACGCCAGGCGGTACTGTGTACGTTGCCAAAGTGCCTGTGTAATTTATTGTGGTCACTTGTGCCCAAAACTGGGTACCACTAATTAAAGCGAGTGCCAACAAAAATTTTTTCATAAAATAATTTTGTCTCATATTAACCATTTAGATGTACTTCAAAGATACGATTTTATCCTGTTGCTGAGTAACTGATTCCTAAAACACCTCGTTTTATTAAAATCCTTCTCTTTTAAATATAAAAAAAGGGACTCACTCAAAATGAGCAGTCCCTTTTTAAATTAGTTGATTTTAAGCTTATTCCACGACCACTTTTGTAGACACTTCTTGTCCATTTACAGTGACATTTAATAAATAAACACCTTTTGCAAATTCGGTCATATCAATTACTTTTTGATTTAATCCAGTGCCATTTACTAACACTTTCCCTTCTAAAGTAACCAATAGATAAACAAAATTACCTTCTTGGGTAATCGTTAAATTATCGCGAACTGGATTTGGGTAAATTGTCAAAGTTGAAAGTGCATTTATTGAAACACCCAACTGGCTGCTTACCACAATTGATTCATTGATTGAACAACCTGCTTCGTCTTGAACAACAACAATGTATGTTCCGCCAGCTAAGCCAGTTAAATCTTCTGTATCGTCAAAATCACCTGTTCCATCGTTGTCCCAATCAAATGAATAAGCAGGATTTCCGCCTGTTACTGTAATGTTGATTTCACCATCATCACCCGTCATTTCATCAACTGTGGTGAATGTAATTGCTAATTCTTCGTAAACAGTTACGCTTGTGGTCGCTGTGTTTTCACATCCATTGGCATCTGTTCCTGTTACTTCGTAAGTAAATGTTCCTGTTGCATCTGGTGCAAAAGCTACACCATCGATGACCGAAGCAGGATCCCAAGTATATGTTTCAGCACCTGAACCTTCGACCGTAATTTCTTGGCCTAAACAAATTTCTTCGTCATCAATATTCGCAACCACTGTTGGAAGACCAAAAACAGTTACTTCAACTTCTGCAGTATTTTCACATCCAGTCGTTGTGTTCACACCTGTTACCACATACGTTGCAGTTCCTTCCGTTGGAGAATATGGATCACCCGCCGTTACATCCGCAGGATCCCATATGTATGTATCTGCTCCACCGTTTGAGAAAATTACTGATTCGCCTAAACAAATCTCTGTTTCATCAACTGAGGCAGTTACATTTGGAAGTTCGTTTACAAGGACCTCTACAGTTAAACCACAATCCAAAGGTGATGAACTAGTTGCATTATACGTAAAGGTACCAGTACTTGCAGGCGTATAAGGCACGCCATTTACAACGCCACCATCCCAAGTAATTGTTCCAGCTCCGTCAGCATCCATCGTAACGGATTGACCTAAACAAATTTCGTAATCAGAAACAACTAAAGTCATTGGCGAACAAAGCACGGTAATCACAACTTGTCCATCTCCGGTTCTAAGACCAGGCGTTGTCACACCAGCAGCAACTCCTCCGATATAAGAAGAACCTCCACCAGCACCAGCTTGTCCAGCACCTGAACCACCGCCATACCAGCCGCCACCGCCGCCAGCATTGTGATAATCACCAGGACCACCACCAATTCCAAAAGTACCAGCTGTTGCAGAACCATAACAACATCCAGCAGCACCACCAGCAACTTGAGTTCCACCACCACCACCAGTGAATCCACCGCCAGTTTCACCCGGAGAAGCAACTAATCCACCACCATTTCCGCCATCATTTGGGCTAGATCCGAAAGCAGCACCACCGCCTCCACCACCAACAATTACACGATTGCTTAGTGCATAAGGTGAAATTCGAACATCTGAAGCACCACCACCAGCAGCACCGTAATTAGTTCCGGCCATGCCGCCACCATTAAATCCTCCAGCACCTGAAGAAAATCCTTTTCCGCCGACATAAACATTTAATACTTGCCCTGGAATAACTGTTAGATTTCCGATTGCATAACCCCCAAGTCCAGCTGTTGGTGTGATCCCGCTGTAAGTTCCTGTTCCGCCTTCTGCACCCCAAGTTTCAATTTGGATACTCGTAACCCCAGGAGGAACTGTGTATGTTTGTACCGCACCTGTGTATGCAAATGTGGTAACTTGTGCCTTTAAATTTGACACGCCAAGAATGGCCAACAAAAGGACAATCTTGTTAAAAAAATTAGTATGTTTCATAGCATTTGTTTTATCGAACCAAGTTAGGAATTTATTGGAGAAGTTGTATGAAGCGGTAAGAGTTTTTGCTATTTCTAACAAATAAAGGCACTTTTGTAAAAATTAAAGTGTTGGATAAAAGGCATCAGGAATATGTTCGATGATGGTTTCTTTCTCATTCGTGATAATAGAAACAATGTCAAATCGGGTTTCACAATCGAGGTCGTTGTCAAAAATATAGGCATTGGCAACTTTAATAATCCCCTTTTGTTTTTTCCGAGTGACAGTTATTTCTGGAGCGGCCATAAAATCAGATTGACGGGTTTTAACTTCTACTACTACCAACATTTCATCCAATTTCATAATTAAATCGGCTTCGAGGTGCTTAAAGTGGTAATTTTTTTCCAATAATACATATCCTCTTTCTGAAAGATAGTCAAGGGCTATTTTTTCGCCACGTTCGCCTAATGCATTGTGTTCTGCCATAATTAATGAGAAAGCTACAAATTTGTATTAAAAAATTGAAGAATTACGTAATCAAGGTTTTTTCTAAAACCAAAAATAAAAGAATTCACATAATTTCATACATTTGGTAACCGAATAGGTTGACATAATTATAGTATTAGTATGAAAAAGATTCTTTTTTTGATTGTTTTAATCGTTCTAAACATCGCACCAATGATGGTGTTTGGACAAAATTATTCGTTTAAGAAAAAATTTGGCACTCAAAAAAACACCATGTA
>JADZFJ010000308.1 GCA_020849935.1 Crocinitomix sp.
CCGTTAATTCCATGTCCATTTCGTCTGGTTGATCGAGGAAAATACTTGCAATTCCACCGCAATCTGAATCGTCAGAAACATTGATGAAATAATTTCCTGTTGCCAATTCGTTGGCTGTATTACTGTTATCTTCGTTTAATACATTTCCATCTTCGTCCGTAATTTCGAAAATAAGGTCGCCTGTTCCGCCAATTACATTGACAGTAACCGAACCATCCGTGAAGCCAAAACACGTAGGTTCGTTGGAGATAATTTCAAGTGTGAGACCTTCAGTCATTACGATGACAAATTCATAGGTATCAACACATCCACCTTCAGTTGTAACATTTAAAGTAATGGTATAGGTTCCAGGCGCACCATAGGTGTGACTTGGATTCTCCAAAGCAGAGCTACCACCATCACCAAAATCCCAATCCCATTCAGCAATTACACCAGGATCTAAAACAGTTGAAAGGTCGTTGAATTGAACAGGAGTGACATAACATGCACCTGTAGCGCCATCTTTAGATGATAATCCACCTATTACAAATTCAGCATCGGCAGTTGGTTCAGGACCATCACATTCGTCTTCTAAAATTGGTGTTCCTTCGAGAATCAATATCCCATGTGGATCAGGATTTGCAGCACCATCAGCGAAAGGTTCAAAAATAATACCGATCACTCCAACTCCACCTGGAATGGTGAAATCTGCAAAATCCAATAATTGTGAAGGACGTTCGTAATCGTAAGGACCAGGAGAAATAAAACCACAAGTTGCTAAATCACCAGTTGCATTAGATGTTACTAGTGTCAAATCATATGGAGCAAAAGCTGTTGTAGATCCATCTGATAAACGAAGAGCCACTTGCCAAGATTCGGTGTAGGTGTGTAATGATACCAAGAGTACTTCATCACCAGGTCCATCCATGTAACTAGTTCCTGAATTCCATGTTCCTGAAAATGACCATCCAAGAGGAACTTCTGCTGCCCCATTAACGAAGTCTGCATCGCCTATGGCTGCGTTAATAAAGGAAAGATCACAAGCACCACCAGCGTCTGGATTTGTAAAATCTGTTGCATAATCAATTCCAGTGTAAGGTCCAACCACTTGAGCAATAGCTGAATTGAAAGATGAAATTAGCGACAAAAACGCCACTATCACTGTTGCGTATACTCGATTATTTTTAGTCATTTTTGTTCTCATGGTAGCATTTTAGTAATAGACGAAAATACATTAAAAAAGGATGCATGACGAAAATATTAATTATAAAACCAATTTACTGACACTGAAGAGCAAATATTTTCTTGCGTTTTATAGATTTTGAACGTGACGGCTTGTAAAAAATTTGGTGAATCGTATGTCAACAAATGAACATCTTGATTGGACATTGCATCTTCGGACGGGGTGCCCATTTTTGTTTTGATTTCGTCGGCAGTTAAACCGAACCAACTCGCATTATTCTCACTTATTTGATACATCGTTTTGGCGGTTTCGAGGTCTTCAGAAAACAATTCATTTAAACTTAAAATTTCCATAAAAATCGTAGTGATAATTTTTGTGTCGCTATTTACCCAAACCTCGATTGGCACACGCTCTAGATTTTTAAAATAATAAATAAATGAGGAAGAATCGGCTGAATAATTTCCTGAAGTAAAATTGCCCAAACGAGCTGTTAACATGTCTTCCGTGTCGCCATAGTTAAACCCCAAAAAATTAAGGAAATTTTCACTTACCTTGTCTACTGCATTGGTATCAATTTGTGTGGTTGAGGGTAAAGGTTCGTTGACCTGAACTGGTTGGTCCGTTGATGTACACCCAAAAAAAGAAGAAATTACAAAAATAAAAATCGCAATTTTAACAGTTGTTTTATTCATACAGCGCGTAATTTGTTGCATGTTAAAAAATCTCTTGTTCAAAATGAAAAATCTAAATATTTATTGTGTTGCGTTTCGATAAGTTTAATCATTCACTTGATTTTTGATTGGGGCAATGACAGAGCGATTCAGTAAATTTTGGGGATTATTGCTTAGTTATTTTTAACTTTGCGGTTTAGTAATTACATTTTTGCAGAAAAATACTTGGTAGATGATGCGTTTTTTATTGATTTTTTTAATTTTTGGTGGGATGTTAATGAATGTGCAAATAAGCGCACAAACACCCTTGTTTAAAGAAATCAGAAACAAAGCCGATTACCCCTTTCTTTTGCATGCCCCCGAAAAAAATCCGAATGGTGAAAAACCTGCCATTATTATTTTTCTTCACGGACGAAGTTTGTCAGGAAGTGATTTGAATATGGTGAAACGCTATGGGGTTTTAGATGCTATAAAAAGAGGAAGAACGTTTAATGCCTACGTAGCTGCGCCCCAAGTTAAACCGGGCGAACGATGGATTCCAGCTAAGGTTTTGACGGTGTTGGATTATTTACAAAAGAATTTGGACACTGACTTATCTAGAGTTTATTTGGTGGGGATGAGTTTAGGTGGTTATGGAACTTTACATTTTTTAGGTAAATATCCCGAACGAATTGCTGCTGCAGTGGCACTTTGCGGAGGAGGCAATGTTTCCGAAGCGTGTATGATTTCAAAAACAAATGTGTGGATTCAGCATGGGAAATTAGACAAAGCTGTGCCTTTTTCAGAATCGCAAAAAATGTATGATGCAATTAAGGCATGTAAAGGTAAAGGAGATTGTTTTTTAACAAGTTATCCAAATTACGGGCATGGTGAATTGGCACATGAATTTTACCATGATACCTTATATAATTGGATTTTTCAATATCGAATTCCTGTTTATGATTCTCTGGCTTTTCACCAAGTTGATTCGAGTTTATTGATTCACCCAACACTTGCAGATAGTGCAGTGGCAACGATTGAAAAAGAAAAAGTGCCACCTCCAAAAACGAAACCTAAAGTACATGTGGTGAAAAGTGGTGAAAGTTTATCTGTAATTGCACAAAAACATGGCACGACGGTAAAAAAGCTATGCCAATTAAATGGCTTAACTGAACGAAGTGTTTTACAAATTGGGCAAAAAATTAAATTGCCGTAAGGTCACCGTTTATATTCTTAAAGAACCATTCATTTATTCATTTAACCCGTTTACTCAAAAAAAGACACGGATGAAGTGTTTTTGAATTTTCGGTACGTTTATTGATTTACCTTTTGCATAAAGAAAACAATTTCTTTTAAAAAAATGTAAAGTATGTTTCGATTAAGATTAAATACAAAAACTGGCAGAAAAGCTACCTCTGGTTTAGGAGATTTAGACAGAAGTATGTTAAAACTTGGTCTTAAACTTGTTTTAGAAGAAAATATTAAAAGGGATTTGTTGCAAAAACAGTAAGTTCTGGTATGAACCCACGACGATCCATTTTAAGGGCGCCAAGGACCACATCTGCAATTTCTTGTGGACGTAATTTATTGTCTTTTAATGGTTTTTCGACACGATCGGTGGTATTAAACGCCGTTAACACCTCGGATGGGTTAATTTGAATGACACG
>JADZFJ010000309.1 GCA_020849935.1 Crocinitomix sp.
AAAATTATATTGGGATAATAAATAAAAAAATAACCTCGGTTTTTCGCCACCAAAACTAAGGCATCAAATAAATTTTGATTAAATCATTAAAACTTGCAAAAATTACAAGTTTTAATGATTGTTGCTTTTTTTCAAAAATTTATTGAGAAATGACTAATCCAAAATACAGCTCACGAACCGATCATTTCTAGCTCAATTTAACCAATTTTTGAGCCAGAAAATGCTTTCGCATGAGCCAGAAATAAATTTACTAGGTAACAGAATTATCCCTACATCGAATTCGCGATCCTTTGAATAATTGTCATCAATGGCGTTAAACTGGCATCGGCATTATACCCATCAAAACCACCCGACCGATAGGTACTGTCTTTCGTTGTCAAACTGACCGAACCAAATGGAGCAGCGTCCGTTTGTCTTCTGTTTGTGGGTGATGGTAAATCAGCCAATGTTTTCAAATCTACCTTTTCAACACTTAATTGCAATTCTGCCCATTCTTCTGGTGCAGTGGTGCGGACAATTCTATTCGATTCCATTCGCCCATTATAATCTGAAACCACCGAATCTTTAGTAATCGTCACCGTTCTAGTTCCCATCATCGTGGTTGAACGGTATTCATATTGCACAATTTCATACGATTTACACGAAACCAATAAAACTAACCCAACAATAATTAAAAAATATTTCATTTGTTCATTTTTTAAATCACCCCTTACTCCACAATCAATAAATAATTATCTTTTTTGCCTTTTCCTAAAAGTACGAATTTACCTTTTATCAAATCATGTTTATGCAATACAAAATTCTCGCCAACCTTTACCTTGTTTACAGAAACGGCGTTTTGTTGCAAAGCACGTCTCGCTTCGCCGTTCGATGGCAAAAAACCACCCTTGGCCGCCAAGGCATCAATCACACCCAAACCATTTTCTATCGCTTCCAACCCAATTCGCGTGGTTGGAATCCCATCCAAACCTACTAAAATATCCTGCTCACTCAATTGATTCAATTCTTCCATGGTCTAGTTTTTGCTGTATAAAATCCCAGAAGTTTTTATCGCACTCGCCAATAATTCCTCTCCATGCACCATTCGGGTAATCTCTTCTGCCAATTTTTTCTGTAAAATTCGGGCGCCACGATCAACATTATGTTCCTTCTCACAATTTTCAATCTCATCTTGCGATAAAAATGTAAACGTACGAATATACTTTGGAGCATCATCATCTAAAGCATTCAACCAAAACTGGTAAAAAGCAAAAGGCGATGTTCGTTTAGCATCCAACCAAATGGCACCACCCGCAGTTTTCCCAAACTTGGTACCATCGGCCTTCGTCATTAACGGACAAGTAACCGCAAAACCTTCTCCTCCACCAATTCTCCGAATCAACTCAGTTCCTGTGGTAATATTCCCCCATTGGTCGCTGCCTCCCATCTGAATTTGGCAACCCATCGTACGGTACAAATGCAAAAAATCATATCCTTGCAATAATTGGTACGAAAATTCGGTAAACGACATCCCTGTTTCAATGCGGTTTTTCACCGAATCTTTTGCACTCATATAATTAATCGTCAAGTGTTTCCCAACATCCCTAATAAAATTCAGGAAACTAAAATCCTTCATCCAATCGTAATTATTCACCAAAATAGCTCCCGTTTCCGGATCATTAAAATCCAAAAAACGCGCTAAAACACCCTTCACTCCTTCAATATTTTTTGCCAACGTAGCCTCGTCCAATAAATTCCGCTCATCCGATTTCCCTGACGGATCGCCCACCATTCCTGTAGCACCGCCTACCAACGCAATTGGCCGATGACCAGCCCGTTGAAGGTGCTTTAACATCATAATCGGAATCAAATTTCCAGCGTGCAACGAATCCGCCGTTGGGTCAAAACCACAATAACCTGTCACAATTCCTTTTTCCAATAATTCTTCCGTTCCGGGCATACAATCCTGTAACATCCCCCTCCATCTTAATTCAGCAATGAAATTTTTTGACATATTATTCCGTTTTTCAATTCGCCGTAAAGATAGTTTTTTTCACCCCTTTTCCAACATTCAAATCGATATCCATCCGATAAAACCGCTGAAATGATTGGCAATATTATTCCCCCTAACCTGTTTATCAAGTTATTTTGGGCAAATTGTTTGTTGCTTTCCGCTTCGCTCCAGCCACAAACAACCGGGCTTTCCGCACTCGCTTTATTGCCTTAAAAGGACAATAAGAGCTCAAACAATGCTTCCAATCCCTTTTGCAACTACCGCCAATTACAATAAATCGTTGGCTAAATTTGCCAATTCAGAACGTTCTCCTTTCTCTAATTTAACATGCGCAAAAAGTTCGTGGCCTTTTAATCTATCTATCACATAAGTCAGTCCATTACTTTCTTCATCCATGTAAGGGGTGTCAATTTGTTTAATATCTCCTGTAAACACAATTTTAGTCCCTTCGCCGGCGCGGGTAATAATGGTTTTTACCTCATGTGGACTCAAATTTTGGGCTTCATCAATAATAAACATCACATTCGATAAACTCCTCCCGCGAATAAAAGCGAGGGCAGTAATGGAAAGTTCGCCGTTTTCCTCCATTTCTTCCAATACTTTATATTTTTTTTCGCTGGCTTTAAACTGATTTTTAATAAACTTCAAATTGTCCCACAAAGGTTGCATATACGGCGAAATCTTATCTTCGGCGGTACCTGGTAAAAATCCAATATCGCGGTTACTTAAAGGAATAATTGGTCGCGCCAAAATAATTTGGTTGTACAAGTGCCTTTGCTCCAAGGCAGATGCCAATGCCAACAGGGTTTTACCGGTTCCCGCAACGCCTTGTAAACAAACCAATTTAATGTCCGGATTAAGCAAGGCATTTACCGCAAAAGCTTGTTCGGCATTTCGTGGTTTAATATTGTACACATATTCCTTATCAACCCGTTCAATTAAATTTAATCGTTTATTAAATCGACTTAAAACAGATTCGCTGGTGCCATTTTTAAGGATATAATAGCCATTAGCCAATTCCAGGTTCCCTAAAATTCCTGCCGCATCAATACTTCCTTTTTTGTAAATGTCCGCAATCCGTTTCGAATCAATTCCTTCAATCACAGGGAATCCTTCCGAGAATTTCTCAATATCTTTTACTTTTCCCGTTTCATAATCTTCCGACAAAAGTCCAATACCCTTTGCTTTTAAACGTAGGTTAATATCCTTTGTCACCAACACTACTTTTTTATCCAAATTCGCATCGGCTAGGGTGATGGCGGCGTTTATGATTTTATGGTCGTTTTTACCACTGCCGTACAAAGCTTCGGCATCGCGCCCATTTACCACATTGGCCATTACAATTTTCAACTTCCCTCTGCCTTTTCCCAAACTCACCCAATCGTTTAAACCTGATTCAGCAAGTTTGTCCAAGAGGCGAATAATTTCTCGTGCTTGAAAATTTTTCGTGTCGTTACCAACCTTAAAATTATCAAGCTCTTCCAATACCGTAATCGGAATTGCAACATCATGCGTTTTAAAATTCTTAATCGATCCGTGATCGAAAAGCAGTACTGAAGTATCGAGTACAAAAATTTTTTTGATTGGACTTTTCGCCATGTTGAGTAGTTTATAATTCTTCTCAAGTTAACGTAAAAACATATGGCATTCCACTTATTCAAAAAAGAGTTATGAACCTCCTAGTATTCACTTCTTCCCATCTTATTCATTTAAAACAACCTATGAATTACCAATGGCTATCCCACAAACAAAAGATTAACCAATCGGTTACAATCGCTTAACATTTAAATTCTTAAAAATAGGCCTTGAATCAACGGAAAACTTGGGTACAAAAAAAGAGGTTGTTTTAATTTTGGTTTATGCCATCCTTAAAACAACCTCTTCAAAAAGAAGGGTAGTTAAATTTTATTTTTTAACCACTTTAATTTCACTTTGAGCGCTAGCGTTTTTAACTTTTACAAAGTAAACACCAGTTGCTAAATTTACTAGAGAAACAGTTGTTTTGTCAACTGCAGTACCCACCAATAAAATATCGCCATTAACAGCAACAACCTCGTAAGAAAATTGTCCAGCAAGTTCCAATACAATATCAGTTGATGTTGGATTTGGATAAAGTTTCACGCCAGTTGCATTGTTTTCAGAAATACCCACTTGGCTACCCACAACAATCACATCTTCGGCAGTACAACCAGCAGCATCTTCTACCACAATTACGTAGGTACCTGCAACTAATCCTGTTAAATCTTGTGCGTCGTCAAAATCACCAGTTCCGTCGTTATCCCAATCAATTGCATACGGAGGATTTCCACCGCTAATTGTTGCATCAATTTCACCGTCGCTACCAGCCATTTCATCGGTAGTAGTTGTTGAAATTACAATTTCAGGATAAACTGTGAAATCAACTGAAGCTGTATTTACACAACCATTAGCGTCTGTACCTGTAACAGTTGCGGTAAACGTACCAACACCTGCCACCGTTGCAACTGCTCCATCAATAATAGATGCAGGATCCCAAACATAAGTTTCAGCTCCACCACCATTGAAAGTAATTTCGTCCCCTTCACACACTTCATTGTCAGATACAGAAGCGGTTACGTTTGGTAATTCGTTAACTAAAATTTCTAATGTTTGAGAAGTAATACACTCATCAATACCAGCAACTGCAGATACTGTGAATAAATGTACCCCAGCAGTTGCAGGGATAAATTCAACACCATCAGTTAAACCTCCATCCCAAGTTAAAATACCCGTTCCACTTGCAAGTGCAGTAAAACCTTCACCAAGGCAAAGTTCATAATCAGTTGAAGTTACCACTAACGGTTCACAAACAATAGTAATAATTGCTTGACCTTGACCAAGTCTAGTGTTGTTTGTAATTACAGGATCTAAAAGTGTACCAGTTGAAGAAGAACCACCGGCACCGCCGCCTCCTCCACCTTTGTCATTTCCTGAACAGCCAACAGTTCCTGCAGAACCACCGCCGCCACCGCCGCCGTTGACGAATCCGCCACCGCCACCACCTCCACCAGGAGTGGTTGCACAACAGCATCCTTGACCATTTCCACCGTTACCAGTACCTAAACCAGGAGAACCTAAAAATCCACCACAGCCGACACCTGCAGCACCACCAGCACCAAGGGTTCCGCCAAAACCTCCACCGCCGTTTGGACTGTCAACACCTTTAACACCAGCAAGGCCTCCGCCTCCACCACCGTTTCCACCAGCATGAGAAAGAACACATCCAGTGCTTCCTCCACCGCCGCCGCCGCCTGCAACAATCACTCGGTCAGCTAAAGCCAAACCACCAACTCTTACGTCAGTAGCTCCACCGCCATTTCCAGCACCGATGTTTCCACCAGTACCACCACCATTAAAACCCGCTGAACCACCAACGAGTATGTTCAATACTTGTCCTGGAGTAACATTTAAGATACCTTTTGAATAACCTCCAAGACCACCAACACCAGCAGCAACGCCACCACCATTCGAACCTTGAGCCCCAAAACATTCAATTTGAACCTTTGTAACGCCTGCAGGCACCGTATAGGTCTGCAAAGCACCTGTAAAATTGTAGGTTTCTTGCGCGTTAGCTGTTGAAATTCCAAGGCCAACCACTAAAAGAACAAACAATTTAAAAATGTAATTTTTCTTCATAGCTTATTATTATTTATTTCGACAAAGGTATGAAATTAAACGATTGTATTGCAAAATTTAACTATTAATAATCATTCTATAACACAAGTAACACGTTATTAAAGAGGACAGTCAACCAATTACAAAAAAAAATCCCTATCAAAATAAATTGATAGGGATTTAAAATTATTCTTTAACAATTTATTGCTTAATCACTTTCACTGTTTGTGACTTCGATTCGGTTGTAATCTTCACGAAATACTCACCTGCCGCTAATGATTTCAGATCTAATTGTTTTTGATCAACTGCTGATCCTGAAAGTACCACTTCACCGTTCATGTTCACTAACGAATAATTAAACATTCCATTTAATTTAATCACAACAAACGAAGTTGTAGGGTTCGGATAAAATATTAATCCATCTTCGGTTAACTCACCAACACCAGCTTGACTTCCGATTTCAATATTTTGTGAAACTTCACATCCAGAATCATCTTTAACAACGACAATATAAATTCCTTCAGCTAATCCACTTAAATCTTCTGTATCGTCAAAATCACCAGTTCCGTCGATGTCCCAATCAAAAGTGTAAGGAGGATTTCCACCAGAAACAGTAATGTCAATTGCACCATCATCTCCCACAATAATATCTTCAGTGGTAAATGTTAGTTCTACATCATAAACCGTTACGGTTACCGAAGCAAAATTTTCACATCCTTCTAGATCGGTTCCTGTTACAACGTAATCAAAAGTTCCTGCCGCATCTGGTGTAAAGGCCACACCATCTTCCACAGACGGTGGTTCCCAAACATAATCAGTTGCACCAGATCCAGTTAAGGTAATAAACTCACCTAAACAAATTTCTGTTTCACTCGCATTTGCAACAACAGTTGGTGAAGGATTTACTAAAATCTCAACTGAATAGCCACAATCATCCGGATCCGTACTAGAAGAGGTAAATGTAAAAGTTCCAGCCGCGTCAGGCGTGTATGCCACACCGTTTATCACACCACCATCCCAAGAAATTGTTCCTTCTCCTTCACCAGTAATTGTAACAGATTCACCTAGACAAATTTCAGTTGAAGTAACTGTAACCTCTAGCTCTGAACAAAGTACAGTAATAATTACTTGGCCATTTCCATCTCTTACGCCAGCAGTATTTACTTGGTTGCTTCCATCATTAAAAGAACCACCGCCACCACCGCCAGCTCGGCAAGATGAACCGTTACCTCCGCCACCACCGGAGTAGCCACCACCACCGCCGCATCCACAAACAGCGCCACCGCCGCCGCCAAATCCACCTTCACCACCTGGACCAAAAGAAGTAGCCCCAATTCCACCTAAAAACGTAGGAATTGTTCTGCCACCAGTGCATCCATCACCCCATGTTGAATTTTGACCAGGGGTCAACCATCCACCACCACCAGAACCAGTTCCAGAAGGAGCATCACCTCTTCCACCATTTCCACCAACTCCTCCAAGTGCCGCACCACCATCTCCAGGTCCACCATCTTCACCAGCCAAGCCAGGTCCTCCAATAACACAAGTTCCAGGCCAGTTGGTATTACCGCCTCCACCACCGCCTGCAGCAATTAATGGAGTTGTGGCCAAAGCGGGATCCCAAACAAATGAGCCACCGCCCCCACCGCCAGAAGCACCTACACCACCGCAATTATTTACAATTCCTTGTTGTCCAACAACTACATTGAGTACAGTTCCGGGAACAACCGCAAATTCACCATAAATTCCAGCACCTAGTCCACCATTGGTATTTCCTCCTCTGGCACCATACGCTTGAATCGAAATACTTGTCACCCCAGCAGGCACGGTGTACGTTGCAATTGCTCCAGTGTAATTAAAAGTTGTCACTTGCGCCCATGAGGTAAAAACACCTAGGCCAAGGAGTAAACTTAATTTTATCTTTAAATTTTTCATTTAATTCAAATTATTTCGGTAAAAGTAATAAATAGTCTCACACTCAAAACTGAAAGCCTATCCAAACTTAAATGTTTACTATTTTTTAACAACCTTGAAGGTATTTGTACGATTCTCTGAAAGAACTTTTACAAAATAAACCCCATCTGCTAAATCTGCCATTGACAATTGTGTTTGATTAATTGCTGTTCCTTTTAAGATAATTTCACCTGTCAAAGAAATTAATTCGTAATCAAAAGATCCAGTTGTTTGAACAGTAATGTTGTTTGATGTAGGATTTGGATAGATTTGGATCGACGATCCATTATTTTCATTTATACCCGCTAATGCACCTAACACAATTTCCTCTTCACCAAAACATCCGATATTATCTTTAACCACAATTGTATAAGTCCCTCCAGTTAATCCAGTTAAATCTTCTGTATCATCAAAATCGCCTGTTCCGTCATTATCCCAATCATAAATATATGGTGGTACACCACCTGTAACGGTAATATCAATTTCTCCATCACTTCCGGCATCTTCTATCACAGTGGTATATGTAATCTCGATAGGCGCTGAAATGGTAATATCAATGCTGTCTGTACCAGTACAAGTAGAGAACGAAGAAGTTCCAGTAACTGTGTAAGTAATTACGCCAGAAACATCTGGCACAAATTCAACGTTATTAGTTACGCCCATGTCCCATACATAAGTTGTTCCCCCTGTGCCATACAAGGTTAAAGGATCGCCGAAACAAATTTCCGTTTCAGAAGCATTTGCGACAATAGTTGGGGTATACAGGGCTGTTACATCGACTGTCGCCGAATTAGAACATCCGCTACCATTAGTTCCTGTCACCGTATAAGTATCCGTTCCCATCGTTAGCGGTTCGAATGGTACCCCGTTCACCACACCCATATCCCAAGTATACGAAGTTGCACCACTACCCGTAAAAACAACAGTTTCTCCTAAACAAATCTCAGTATCGGTAACATTTGCTACAACCGTAGGGATTGCAAAAACACCAATCGTAATCGTTACAGAACAATCATCTGGATCAGTACTGTTGGCTGTATATTCATAAATTCCAATAGTTGCTGGGGTAAAAGGCACCCCATTTATAACACCTCCAGTCCACGTAATTACACCTTCTCCATCCGCTTCAGCGGTGAAAGATTCTCCCAAACAAATCGTTACATCCGAAACAGTCAACGTCATTGGTGAACATAAAACAGTAATTACCACTTGACCATGACCAGTTCTAACTCCTGGAGTCGTAACACCTGAAGTTACTCCACCAATATACGAAGATCCACCACCAGCACCAGCTTGACCAGCACCTGAACCACCGCCATACCAACCCCCGCCACCGCCGGCATTGTGATAATCGCCAGGACCACCACCAAATCCAAATGTACCGCCAGTTGCAGCACCATAGCAACAACCTGCTGCACCACCTGCAACCTGAGTGCCTCCGCCTCCGCCAACAAATTCATCTCCGTTAGAACCCGCGAGTCCGATCAATCCACCGCCGTTGCCACCATTACTTGGTGTTGAACCGAAAGCAGCTCCACCGCCTCCACCACCAACGATCACCCGATCGTTTAAACCATAAGGTGATACGCGTACATCAGACGCACCCCCACCTTCAGCACCATAATTTGTGGCCGCCATTCCTCCTCCATTATATCCACCAGGACCGGTAGAGCTTCCATGACCTCCCACGTACACCTGTAATACTTGTCCAGGAGTTACAGTTAAGTTTCCAATACTATAACCACCTCTTCCAGGAATTGGTGTTACACCTGCATAAGTCCCTGTACCGCCTTCGGCGCCCCATGTCTCAATTTGAATACTTCCAACACCCGGAGGAACTGTATATGTTTGAAGTCCACCTGTGAAATCAAACGTTGTTTGTGCCCAGTTAATCCCGAGCAAGCTGACGAATACAACAAAAAAAGTGTATTTCAAAATGTAATTTTGTCTCATATATAGTGTCTTAGTTGTTCTAAATATAAAAAAAATAACGCTTACAATCTATTATTCTACTAGATTAATTTTTAACGTGGTACATTTATTCAAAATTAAATCTTAGAAAAGATTTGAATGGTTAACCAAGTTTCCCATATTTAATTGGTCAAATCTGTGTTTGGAAAATTTTTTACAAAAAAAAAGGGCTGTATCGATTGATACAGCCCTTTTCAAAAATAAGGTTATCTTATTGTTTCACAATTTTAACTGTGTTCACTTTGCCATCAACTTTTACGTTAATGATATAAGTTCCAGCAGCTAAATCTTGAACAGAAACTACTTTTTTATCAACTCCATTTCCTGTAGAAATCACATCACCATTTAAAGCTGTTAATTCATAAGCGAATGCCCCTTTAAAAGCGATAGTTACTTCATTTGTAGCAGGTGTAGGATAAACCATTAATTCAGAAGTTGTTAAATCTTCAATTCCAACAAAACTTACAATTGTATAAGTTTCTTCAACTGTTGGGCATAAACCATCTTCAACACCACTGTCATTAACTGTCACTGTATAAGTACCTGCTGTTAATCCACTCACGTCTTGAGTAGTTGGACCATGAGACCAAGTATAACCGAAAGGACCAGTACCACCTGTTACTGTAATATCAATAGACGCACCGTATAAGGCATATTCTTCTTCGATCACTGCAGTCACAGTAGGATAAGGAATAGCTGTTACAACAATTTCATCTGTATCTTCACATCCGTTAGCGTCTGTACCAGTTACGGTATAAGTTGTAGCACCATCTTCCACTACGAAAGGAACACCATCAGTTACAGCAGGATCCCACTCATAAGTTTCAGCACCTGAACCAGATAAAGTTACTTCCATTCCAGCACATTGTGAAATATCAAGACCAGCTTCAACAATTGGAGTTGGGTGAACAATAACGGTAACTAAATCAGTACCTGCACAACCAGCGTCAGAAGTACCAGAAAGGATGTGCGTGTAAGTACCAGCAGCATCTGGAGTTATAGGCTCACCATCAACAATACCACCACCCCAATAAAAGTCAGCAGCACCAGAACCAGTTAAGGTATAAGATTCACCTAAACAAACTTGATCATCTGATGAAGTAGCAACCAAATCAGGAGAAACCTCATCAATAACTGTTACTGTAGTAGAAGTGATACATGGAATAGGCGTAACCAAAGCATCCATATATTCAAATAAATTTGCACGCCAGTTTGCCGCGTGAGGAGATGGAGAATGGTAATTAACAGTTGTCATACCACCCATCATTACTTGACCTTCACCCCATGCTTTTTCACATAAAATAACATTTCCTGAAGAATTCAAGATCGTAGTGTAACCTGAACCTGTGATTCTAGCATGTCCGTAACTTGAACCTGACATTGAAGAAGAAGTTGGTAAATGTGGTCCAACATAAGCTGGATGTGCCAAATCAACAACGTTAACAGAACCAGCGTAATAAGAATACACTAAAGTTGTTCCCCCAAATCCAAGATTAAAAGAACCACCTTCATTAGGTGCAGAGTTAATAATCAAAGAACCTCCTAAAGCAACCCACGCCTCGATAGCAGGAAGGTTTGCCGTTAAAAATGTATTTAATTCATTCGCTTGATTGTCACTTCCATCAAGAAATACGAAAGAAGTAGAAGGCGAAAAAACTGTAGCAACTGGTGCAGATTCAAAAGATTGAAGTGTCCATCCACCAGGTCCAAATGCTAAGTTCATCGCAACATCATTGGAAGTGTTTCCCCAAGGATTTCCGATGTTAGATTTAATGTAGTACTTTGTTGTACCAGGAATATAAGAATAATTGATTGTGTGCGTTCCTACTCCAGCAGCAACTGGATCAAAAATTCCTCCAGCAACACCTGGGCCAGAGAAAACGCCTCCACCAGGAGTAGCAGCAAGAACAACTGGAACAGCATCAAGACAATAAACATCAGCTAGACCAGTAATTGCACATTGCGCGGTTGCTTGATTACCATAAAACATGGTTAAACCAAAAG
>JADZFJ010000310.1 GCA_020849935.1 Crocinitomix sp.
ATCAATCAATTCAAACGTGCGCATTTGGTCATTTTTGGAGAAGCTTTTCATAATATCCTCCAAGGCATTGGTAATTTTACCCATTGCGGATACAATTACCACCAAATTTTCGACCTCAAAGCGTCTAATAATCTCTCCAACGTTTTTTACCGCAGCAGCATCTTTCACAGAAGCCCCGCCGAATTTAAAAATTCTCATTCCTATTAATTTTTTACGAAAATAAGCTGTTTCAGCTCAATCTTGAAAAAATTTCATCATAATTCTGTTTTTCTCACATTTATGAGAGGGAATGTTAGAAAATTTGTCCAAAATAAAAAAATGGTTTCACTTGCTAGTCAACGTGCTAGCGCTATAAATAATCGATTAGAATTGTCCTTTGATGTATCACCGAAGATAATTTTTTAACCTTAATTGATGATTAATTTTTCGATCACAACCTCACTATTGAAATCTATTTCCACGATATAAAGCCCTTTTGAGAGCTCGTCACACGAAATTCCCATTTGTGAATCGTAAATGGCAGGCACTGGACTCAATACTAATTCACCATTCAGATTATAGATATTTATATTCGATACCTTACTGCCGTTTGGAACTAAAATAAAAACCTGTGCACCATTGGTCGGATTTGGATACAAGGTAAGCGTCTCTGATAATTGTGTGGTGACTATCCCATTTGTTTCATGACCACCATTTTCATCTTCGGCGCAGTAATCTTTATCTATCCACATTGGATCTGCTGAATCAATCACATCACTATTTCCTAGAAAACCATCAAAGGTCATACTCTTTTTTTCAAGAACGAGTTGATCAATCCCTTCATTTAATTCCCAATACGCAAGCAAATTAGGTTCTGTACCGGTCAAACTTGCATACATATTATCAAAAATTTCTGACGGAGTGCGCGCGCAGTGCCAAAAACGTACTTGACCGATTACTCCCTGAAATGAATGAAAGAAGCTATCGTCATTATACAAGAAATCGCGGCCAATCTTAAGATTATGACCATATAGATTATCGCAATAGTAATAAGGGGAAACGAGTGTTCCAAAACAAATTCCATCTGCATAGAAAGAAATGTCATTACCAGATTTTACAATCGCCACGTGATGGCATTCACCATTTAATAAGCTTGTAGCTATTCCTCCATTGTCAGGGATAAAATATTCATCGTTGCCATGTGAAAAACAAAGTAGTCTTGGGCCCAATCCGTTGTTTTTCAAATAAAAAGTGTTTCCTGCAATGGTTGACCAACGATTCGTGGCGATTGTGGGGTCAACACCTTGTTCCATTTCCCATCCTTTAATAATCGCTTCGAACGTGAAGTCACCACCAATGCCCTCTAAAACGAAACTATTTGTTTCGACATAATCATTTACGCCGTCAAAATACAGATGTGAGGCGCTTTGTAACCAAGCTCTACTTGAGAGGCCCAATATCAAACAACTTAAAATAACTTTTACGGAGAAGCAAATATTTTTCATTCTTTCTGATTTTAAGTTAAAACGAATAAATTGGTTGAAAGGTTGGATAGGTTATTTTTTTTATGGCTAAGGTTTGTTTTTGAATTCGAAAATTTTTTAGCAGTTATTGTACACATCGGTTAAAACCTTTTGAATTCACCTGCTTGTCAATGAAGCACATCCACCAGAAAATCTGTCAGAAAAGTCCTGTTTCAAAAAAAATCATTACCTTGTCCTCACAATCAACTTCTCCTTAATTTAATCGATTAAAGAGACGACATAATTTATGCTATGAAAAACAATCTCCTCCAACTAAAAACGCTTTGTTTATTTTTATTCTTTTTTGCGCTCCCAAGTTTTGCGCAAGAAGATTGCGACAACGGATTAGATGATGATGCCGATGGTTTGATTGATTGCCTCGATCCTGATTGTATCGATGATGAAGATGCTTGTCCCGCCTTTTCTTTTCCAGGAAGTTGTCTCCCAATTGGCTACATTCCAGATATTACAGGAACAGATGATGCCTATAAAGTTGGCGGTTCGACAGCCGATGTTTCTATTCCGATTCCAGCTTCTACTAATCGTGCTTCATTGATTATTCAAGGGGTGTACCAGCAAGCACCGGTAGATGCACTAACAGGGGTAAACGACCTCAATCATGCGCAAGAACGGATTGTTTGGGGTAGGGTTGAATTGGATTTAGACAACAATGAATCTTCGGGATGGGTTGAATATTCGGTGAATAACCATGAGTCAAAACGGTTTTCATGGGTTGATCAACCAATGGGACCCGCCAATACCAGTACCTATACGCGTGTTGGACACGATTTTACCGAATTATTAAATTTTGAATTTGTGTTTAACGAGGTGGGAACAAATCTCGTTATTGGTTGTTCTGAACCTGCTATTGATATTTCTTATTACACTATTTTTTATGGAAATTTTGATTCACAAAGTTTAACGAGTACACCAGGGGCCGACCCAACACAATATCCAGTTTATTTTGATGCAGGACCAGATCCTGTTAACCTAACTGCTACCGTCGATATGCTAACAGGTGCCGATGCGCCCGATTTTTTGCAAATTAGAGCGATAGGGATCAATCAAAATCGTAGGGGAAATAGTGGTGTTTTGGTAGAAGATACCCGTGAAGAAGCCATGTCGATTAAATACATGTTAATTGATTTAGCAACCATGCGTGCTTCGGGAAATATGACGGTGAATAACGGGAATATTCCAGACATGAATTCATCCTTTACATTTTCGGACTACGATGTAACAAGTGGTTTATCAATTACCGCAGATGCCACGCTTTTAGGCGATAGTGATGGAAATATTTTGCCACCAGATCAAATTGCAGTGTGTGATATGACCTTGGAAATTGTGGGTGACCAATTAATCATGACCCGAAGTGATGAACATGGAGCAGATTTTAACGAAATTTATTATGTCGAGTTTTTGCGCTTTTCTGACCAACCTTATTCATCGAGTTTTTACATTACCAAAAATGCCTACAGTAGCCCAACGGATATAAGTTTTGACTATGGTCTTTCTAACGATGGAATTAGTGTAGGTGGTTTTGTCGATTTTGAAATTCCACCTGGCTCAAAAAGAGGTTATTTAGAAATTCGAGCAAATGGATTATTTAGCCCATTTTCGTTGGCTTCGTTTGTCGGACCTGCTCCTACAAATACCACTCGTACCAACGGAAATCAAATGTATGCTTTTACCGAAGTGAATTTTGATTTGGAAGAAACCACAGGTTATTTCGTGACGATTACCACAGCAACTGAACAACAATTGTATGCTTGGCAAGAAATTCCAATTAATCCGTTAATTGACATTACGGATCTCGATATTTATGGGCAATTACCCAACAATGACGAGCGGTTAAATTTTGAAATTATTGATCCGAATATTTTTAGAGTACACCTTGAAAATGACAAAATTGCCTACGAACGGATTTTAAACATGACCTTTTTAGGATCAAAAGTAAACTTGGTTTACAGTACCTTCACACAAAATGATGCCTTAACAACTGGTTGTGACAGTGTCCACATGGAAATGGAAATCTGTAATTCGGGTGGTGCAGATTTAACGGTTCCTGTCCCTGTTTCGTTTTATACGGCTGATCCTACGGTCGATCCAACGGCAATTTATTTACATACCACAGTTTACGATTTAGATATCGATCAAGGACAATGTGCAACCTTCAATTTTGCCATCGACATTAGTGCCTTAGGTGGCGCGCTTACTGGTGATGTTACGATTGTATTGAACGATGATGGAAGTTTCGCGGGTGCACCTGGAACAGTGATTCCTGCGATTTTTGATGCCGAAGATTTGGCAGATCAAGACAGTGACGTTTTAGAATGTGAATATATTTATAACATCATTACCTCGGATTATGTAATCACCTTGCCTCCACCACCAACCATTGAGTTTAACGAAGATTTATTTATCATTTGTCCGGAAAATGAGGCGGTGATTGTTGGAACAGTTGATGGCACATTTGGAGATGTGACGTACGAATGGTCACCTGGCGGAGAAACAACACCAACGATAACAGTATCTCCTGACGTAACTACTTGGTATTATTTAACCATTACAGATGAATGTTATACCATAACAGATTCGACTAAAGTAGAAATTGGGTCGGTTGATGTTTCCGAAATTGATGTAATTGAAGCAGAAGTTTGCCCAGGCGTACCAGGTCTTTTAGGTTCGATTACCATTCTTCCAGACGATCCATCTTGGATTTATACACTTTCTGGTGATGGGGATGTTTTTGGACCATCTGGGGTCAATACCTTTACTGATTTAACAGGTGGTATTTATTATTTATTGAATATCGTGGATGACGAAGGTTGTTTCTTGGATACGGCAATTTATGTTGGCTTGGGAGATAATGAAGTAACAGCTGATTTTGTTATAGATAGTTTAAGAGATGTTTCCTGTTTTGGTGCAAACGACGGGGGTGCCTACATAAGTAACTTCGACGGCGGAATTCTACCTCCGTTTACTGCTATTTGGTCAACTATTGCAGGGCCTTTTGCTACTGTTCCTGGATTGCCAATTGGTGGATTTGATGACATTGATAACCTATTTGGTGGCACTTGGACGGTGACAGTGAAGGATGAAGAAGGTTGTGCATGGTCGCATCTTTTTACGATATATGAACCTGATCTTTTAACCATAGACATTATCTTTAATAATCCGACCTGTTATCTCTTTACGGATGGATCGGTTACCGTAAATGCCACAGGTGGAAACCCGGGCAGAATTTATGAAATCAGGGATGCCGATGGGAACCTCTTAAATACAGATAATTCAAACACAGCCAACACCCTTGGTGCAGGCACATACACGGTCACCGTTACGGATGAAAATGGATGTACGGCCTCTGGTTCAGTTACCCTTGTTCAACCGGACCAATTGGATATCGATTTAATTATCAATAATCCGCTTTGTTATGGATTCTCGACAGGACTTGTAATTGTGGATAGTGTTTATAATACAACGGGAGATTATGACCAAGTTGGCTATTATTGGGCGCCAAATCCAGGGGGTGTTAACGGAATCGGTGCTGATTCGCTTCAAAATATCCCTGCTGGGAATTACATTGTTACTATTAATGATGATAATGGTTGTTCTAATACATTTGATTTTACGGTAACACAACCGGATTCGTTGTATTGGACCGAACTTGGATCGCATCCTGCTTATTGTAGATTATTTGATTATCAATCTGGTAATGGGGTAGTTTTTGGCGCAGTGGCTGGTGGTGTACCTGATTATACCTATCAATGGGAAAATTTAACAGATGATAGTTTTTCTCCTAACTCAACATGGGGTGGTTTAAATCCTGGGGAATATCGATTAACCGCGGTGGACGCAAACGGTTGTATTTTAACAGAAGTGATTACCTTAGATTCGTTAAATCCAATCGCTGATTTCACGATGACTTCTCCTCAATTCACCGCTGATTATGAAGGTACAGCTCCTGTGGATGTTCATTTTGAAAACACTTCTTTGAATTTTGCAAATCCGTATGATCCATTTGCAGATACTACTTTCTTCTGGAATTTCAATTATGATAATACGGATTGGATTATCTCGAATTCTTACTTCGAAACGTTTGACACAACTTACGGCTTAGGCGATGAATATCAAGTTTGTTTGGTGGCTATTAATAAAAATGGATGTACAGATACAACCTGCAAAACCTTAATTATTTATGATCCTTTAGTGTTTGTGACCATTAATATTTTCTCGCCAGATGGAGATGGAATTAACGATATTTTTTCGTGGAATTTTAAATCAGATGCCGTTTCTGAATTCAGCTGTTCAATTGTCAACCGTTGGGGTGTGGTAGTGCATGAAATGGACAATATCACCGATGGTTGGGATGGAAATAATCAAAATGGAGCGCCTTGCCAAGATGGTGTTTATTTTTATACCTACACTGGAAAGGCTGACAATAAAACACCTTTCGAAGGACAAGGAACAATTCAGCTGGTGCGGAAAAAATAATGGATTTAATCACCACCGAAAACGAACTGAAAAAAGCGTTTGACACAGTTAATTTTGTGGAGCAAACCTGCGCTCAAATTAATAAAGATTTAAATGGACTTTCAGAAAGGATCGTTTCAACAAGACAATTAAATGATCCTTTAGCTGACTTTATCGAACAATTGATTCCGATTATTTCAGAAATGAAAGATTTACAACAGTTTATTTATAAAGTTGATCTGCCAGAAAAGATCTACATCAATGCTGTTTCGCAATTAAATTGGCACGAACTATCTTACCAAATCATTCGCAGAGAGGCACAAAAAGTTTTTTTGAGAGATCGATTTCGGTCTTAAATGCTAGTTATGCACAATTTTAAAAAACAATGGCATCAGCATTTTGGACACTAGAAGACGGACGAGCATTAGCCAGACGATGGTCAGGAATGGCTTATTTATTAGAGTTAATCACTAACGAGCTAAAAGAAATAAAAGGAGCAGAAGAGTTCTATGATTTCATAGAAAAGTTCGTCTTTCGTGAAGAGAACGGAGACGAGTATAATGGATATGGCGGATTTATTAGAAAAGATGAGAGCATCATGTTCAACTTTGACTTAAGAACATTTTCACCTGAAAACCGTGACTTTTTTTGGAAAGCGACACAAAGTGCATTAAACAGAATAAAAATTCAGAATGACAAACAAAATGAAGGCATGGAGTATCTATTAACTACATTATTGGATATGCACAAGAGAATAAAGAAAGGAGAAGACCCAATGCTTTTTAATGACATAGGAATAATTCATCCAGAAACAGATGAGAAAATTGGACCTGGATGGTAGAAAGAACTGAGCGCATAGCAGCATGGCAAAATGGCGGGTTCAGTGCTAAATTCAACATTAGTTCTTCGATTGAACCTTAGTGCAAAACTGGACATTTGTGCTTCAAAATCCGCTTCTTGGCCAAGCAGTAAAACGGTAGGAAGAATGTAATTTCCGCACATTTTTGAATTATTGTCCCCTTAAAAATAACACGTGTTTATATAATTTTTAACTTTGCACAATTAGAGGTAATTGAACAAAAATAATGGACAAATTTACATTTGTCGGAAATGGTGATGTCAACGCCATTAACGATCTTTACGAAAAGTACAAAATTAATCCCGAATCAGTGGATATTCAGTGGGCACGTTTTTTTGAAGGTGTCGATTTTGTTAAAACCGATTTTTCTGCTGAAAGCAAAGGACCAGCAATTCCTGAAAATTTTCAAAAAGAATTGAAAGTACTTCGTTTAATTGAAGATTACCGCTTTAGAGGGCATCTTTTTACCCATACAAATCCAGTTCGAGAACGCCGCAAATACACGCCAACCTTAGCCATTGAAAATTATGGTTTAGAACAAGCAGATTTGGGCTTAGAATTTCAAGCAGGCACCGAGATTGGTATCGGAGTGGCAACCCTCGAAAAAATTATTAAACACCTTGAAGATACGTATTGCCAGTCAATCGGTATTGAATATGCTTATATCCGAGGAACGGAAAGATTAAAATGGTTGCGCGATAAAATAGAGCTTGAAAATAGACCTGTTTACAAGGCAAACGATAAAAAAGAAATTTTTTCCAAACTAAATAATGCGACTGTTTGTGAGCAATTTCTACATAAAAAATATGTGGGACAAAAACGATTTTCATTGGAAGGTGGCGAATCGCTTATCCCTTGTTTGGATGCTTTGATTAAACAAGGTGCAGAACTTGGGGCAAAAGAATTTGTGATCGGAATGGCTCACCGTGGACGATTGAATACCTTGGTGAATATCATGGGTAAACAATACGAGTCTATCTTTAACGAGTTTGACGGAAAAGAATTTGATACCGAAGGTAATTTTGATGGGGACGTTAAGTACCACCTCGGTTTTTCTACGGATGTTGTCACATCTAAAGGACACAATGTTCGGTTAACTTTGGCGCCAAACCCTTCGCATTTAGAGGCTGTTGCCCCAGTAGTGCAAGGAATTGTCCGATCTAAAATTGACAATACTTTTCACGATGAGAAAGCGGTAATTCCAATTATCATTCATGGGGATGCTGCAATTGCTGGACAAGGTGTCGTTTACGAAGTAATTCAAATGGCGCAATTAGATGGTTACCGCACAGGTGGATCAATCCATATTGTCGTCAATAATCAAGTTGGTTTTACGACGAATTATTTAGACGGACGTTCATCTACCTATTGCACTGATGTAGCGAAAGTAACTTTATCACCAGTTTTTCACGTTAATGGGGATGATATTGAAGCGGTAATTCAAACGATTCAAATTGCGACGCAATATCGTCAAGTTTTTCATCGGGATGTTTTTATTGATTTATTAGGCTACAGAAAATACGGTCACAACGAAGGTGATGAGCCTAAGTTTACTCAACCCACTTTATACGATGCCATTGCACAACACCCAAGTGTTCGTGAAATTTACTTGAATCAATTGATCAAAGAAAATGTGTTGACCAAAGAAGATGGTGAAAAATATGAAATTGATCATTCAAATTTGATCGAATTACATTACGAGCAATCACGCACGCAAAATAAAGCGGTGGTTTTAAATTTCTTGGAAAACGCTTGGAAAGGTTACCGACACGGAAACCAAGAAGATTTTGATTTGTCTCCAACAACTGCCGTTAACCGAGATAAAGCTATTCAACTAGGAAAAAAAATGGCGACACTTCCTGAAAATCTTAAATTTTTCAGAAAGGTAAAAAAATTAATCAGCGATCGTGCCGATCAAATCGATGCAAATGCATTGGATTGGGGAACTGCTGAAATGTTGGCTTATGCCACACTTTTGGATGAAGGTCACGAAGTACGTATTTCAGGACAAGATGTTGAACGGGGTACTTTTTCACACCGTCACGCAGTTGTAAAAACAGAAGACAACGAAGAGGAAATTATTACGTTAAATTTATTGTCTGACAAACAAGCTAAATTCTCAATTTACAATTCACTTTTATCCGAATACGGCGTTTTAGGATTTGAATATGGTTATTCACTTGCCAATCCAAACGGTTTGACAATTTGGGAGGCACAATTTGGAGATTTCTACAACGGAGCTCAAATTATGGTGGATCAGTTTATATCCGCTGGTGAAGACAAATGGTGGGTACAAAGTGGATTAGTGATGTTATTACCTCATGGATACGAAGGAATGGGAGGCGAACATTCAAGTGCTAGATTAGAACGATTTTTACAATCCTCTGCCGACTTGAACTGGCAAATTTGTAATGCGTCTACACCAGCCAATCAATTCCATTTATTACGTAGACAAATTCACCGCGAATTTAGAAAACCGTTGGTTTGTTTTTCGCCAAAAATGTTGTTGCGTTATCCAAAAGCAGTTTCTACAATTGAAGAATTATGTACTGGCGGATTTCAAGAAGTTTTGGATGATAATGTAACAAACAAAGACGGCATTGATACAATTGTCTTATGTTCTGGTAAATTCTATTACGAATTAAAAGAAAAAGCCGAAGAAAAAGGGGTGCAAAATGCTGCATTTATCCGTTTGGAACAATTATATCCTCTTCCTGAAAAACAATTAGCTGAGGTGTTAAAAGGATACAAAAATGTAAAAAAATACATTTGGGCACAAGAAGAGCCAGAAAATATGGGCGCTTGGCGATTTATTGCAATGAACCTAACCTCGTATAATTTGACAGGGATTTCACATCCTGCTTCGGCTGCACCAGCTGCGGGTTCAAGTTCGTTACACAAACGAAGATTAGCAGATTTGTTTAACCGAATCTTTGCGAAAATTGCAGAAAAATAATGATTTTAAAACGAAGCTAAACTTCGTATAACACTAAAATAAAAAACAATGTCTGTATTAGAAATGAAAGTTCCCTCTCCGGGAGAATCAATATCAGAAGTTGAAATTGCCACTTGGCTTATTGCTGATGGTGATTATGTAGAAAAAGATCAAGCGATTGCTGAAGTTGATTCAGACAAAGCTACCCTTGAATTGCCAGCAGAAGCATCAGGTATTATTACCTTAAAAGCGGCTGAAGGTGATGCGGTTAAGGTAGGCGCTGTGGTGTGTTTAATTGATACATCTGCTGAACGACCTGCAGGATTAGTTTCTAAACCTGTCGAAGCAGTTAAAAAGGAAGAAGTTGTGGCAACTCCGATCCCAAATCCATTGCCAGTTGAAAAACCTGCGGTAGTTGCAGAAAAACCTGCTTCTTATGCTGCTGGACATCCTTCGATTGCTGCAAAAAAAGTAATGGATGAAAACGGCATTTCTTCGAAACAAGTAAATGGAAGTGGCAAAGATGGTCGAATTACCAAACAAGATGTAGTGGCTGCAATGGCCGCTGGATTTTCGAGTGAAGCGACAAACGGATGGGGAGGCACACGAAATACCAACCGTGAAAAAATGTCCATGTTGCGCCGTAAAGTGGCGGAAAGATTGGTAGCTGTGAAAAATGAAACAGCTATGCTTACCACCTTTAACGAAGTGGACATGAAACCAATCATGGATTTGCGTGAAAAGTATAAACTAGTTTTTAAAGAACACCACGATGTGAATTTAGGATTTATGTCCTTTTTTACAAAAGCGGTAACTGAGGCGCTTCATCATTTTCCTGCTGTAAATGGACAAATTGATGATAAAGAAATCATTTTTCATGATTACGCCGACATCGGAATTGCGGTATCTTCGCCAAAAGGCTTAATGGTTCCAATCGTTCGGAATGCAGAACAAATGTCATTGGCAGAAATTGAAAAAGAAATTAAACGATTAGCTATTAAAGCACGGGATGGAAAAATTTCTCCAGACGAAATGACTGGAGGAACATTTACCATTACCAATGGAGGTGTTTTTGGTTCTATGTTATCCACACCAATTATTAATCCTCCTCAATCGGCAATTTTAGGAATGCACAATATTGTGGACCGACCAGTAGTGGTGGATGGTGCGATTGTGATTCGTCCAATTATGTACGTAGCATTGTCTTACGACCACCGAATTATTGATGGAAAAGAATCTGTAAGTTTCTTGGTGAAAGTAAAAGAAATGCTTGAAAATCCAGAAAGAATGCTTTTTGGAGGTAAAGATCCAATTGAAGTATTACTCGGTTTATAATTTAATAATCAAGATATTAAAAAACGCTCAGAACTTACTGAGCGTTTTTTTTTGTTTAAATGCGTTTAATAACAGGAAAATCATATCTTAGTACTACAAAATTTTAAAAATTATGAAAAATAAATTACAAAAAGGGTTAATCGCATTTGCCTTAATTGGCTTAACATTTTCATGTGTGACTTCAAACGAGGTTGCTGGAAATCGTGGGATTCAAAAAAGAAAATACACCAAAGGTTTTTATTTTGACAACAAAGGTAAAATTGGTGGCGGTTTAGAAGAAAACAACGTGGCTAAACACGAACCTAAAGTGGAAAACACAAACACTGTTACTGAAGAGACGGTAATACCTTCAATGGAGTTAACCACAACTTACCAAGCAGAAAATGAAGTAATCGCTCCGGTAGTAAATGAAGTAGCAGTAATTAATGAAACTCCCGAAGCTTCTAATCCATCTTTTTCGAGTACTTCAACCGAAGTAAAAGAAAACTTGAAAAATGATAAAAAAGTTTTAGGAACAAAAAAGGTGAATAGTTTCGATTCAAAATTAAATCAACTAACGCCGAAAAAAGCGATTAAATCAAGTTTAGAAGTTTCTGATGACGCGATTTTATATTATATTCTCGCTATTCTTATCCCTTTCTTAGCAGTTGGTTTAGTTACTGATTGGGATTTGACTAAAGTGGTTATATGTTTATTGTTATGTTTCCTTTTTGTATTACCTGGAATTATTTATGCATTAATTGTAGTGCACAATAACGTATAACATTAAATAGTTTTTAATGAGAAAGAGGTTATCATTTTGGTAACCTCTTTTTTGTTTTATGCAATACGATAATTATTGCCAGGAAGCGATTCAACCTTTCCTCTCATTTCTAAATTAAAGAGGTTTAAGGATAATTCACCAAGCTCCATCTCCGTTTTTTTGTTTAATTCATCAATGTGAATTAATTGATTCATTTTTTTGAGAACAGCAATAATTTTTTCTTCCTCCACACTTGGCAATTCAAATAAGTCGGTTTGTTCAGGTTCGGTAACGGTAGGTTTTTCCCAGCCCATCACCTCTGCCATATCTTCGGCACAAGTAATCAAATGGGCTATATTTTTTCTGATCAAAAAAT
This sequence comes from Crocinitomix sp., assembly GCA_020849935.1. Taxonomy (GTDB): domain Bacteria; phylum Bacteroidota; class Bacteroidia; order Flavobacteriales_D; family Crocinitomicaceae; genus Crocinitomix. Next base: position 12,223 of record JADZFJ010000310.1, read on the forward strand.
TACATCCATCCGATTGGAGGCGGTCGATATTTCCAGGGAAAGCAAAAACTTCACGACTATAATCATTGGCTAAATTGGCCGTAATTAACGAACCCCCCGAAATAGCACTTTCAATGACCACCGTCGCACTTGAAAGTCCAGCCACAATCCGATTCCGTTTGGGGAAATTAGAAGGATCGCCTGGATATTTACTGTGAAATTCAGTCACAATTCCCCCCGTCTCTAACATCCGATTGGCCAAATTTTTATGCGCCGCTGGCTAAATTAAATCTAGTCCATGCCCTAATACCGCAATTGTCGACAATCCGTTCGCCAATGCAGCTTCATGCGCCTCCTTATCAATCCCATGTGCCAATCCACTGATAATCTGCACCCCCCTTGGCGCCAAGTCTTTCATCAATTCTTGAACGATCATTTTCCCATAACTGCTGGCCTTACGCGTGCCCACCACTGCAATATTCTCTTTGTTAAATTGTACATTTCCTTTCGAATATAAAACAAGAGGCCCATCTTCACAAAACCTCAAAGACACTGGATAATTTGCATCTTGATAATAATGCAACTCAATTCCATTTTTA
>JADZFJ010000311.1 GCA_020849935.1 Crocinitomix sp.
ATCAGCGCGCGTATTGAAAAACCACTCATGCTCCTTGCCAATGGCAATCTAGAAAAAGTGGTCGAACATGGGGACAATACCCGAACTTTTCGATATACCTCACCGGTTCCATTTCCCAATTATTTGGTAGCGATTGTGGTGGGCGAATTTGATGAGGTTGCCTTTCAAAATAAAAGAACCTCGGTACGAACCTTCGGTTATCCTCAAGAAAAAGCAGCCACCCAAGCCACCGTTGAATGGTTGCCGGACATGCTCGATTTTTTGGAGACGAAAACAGATTTCCCTTATCCTTATGCCGATTATAAACAGGTGGTCGTGCAAGATTATCCATTTCCAGGCTTGGTGGGGCAACATTCGTTTGCCTTGCTTTCAGATAATTATGTAGATGATTTTGGCGTACATCAAGATTTTAAATACCTCTGGGATGGGGTAGCGATGCAAGCCTTGGCGAATCAATGGTTTGGAAATTTAATTATGCCAAAAGAATGGGAAGATTTGTGGTTGAATAATGCCTTTGCCTATTATTTTGCGGGACTTTTTACCTCCAAATGTTTTACAGAGGACGAATATTTGACCTATTATCATCCTTTCGAAAAATCGAATGTTGAATTTGACCGAAGCAGTGGAATTATACACCCAATTGTCCCTAAAAAAGTAACTGATTTGCCGGGTTTTTGTATGGATTCGTATTCAAAATTTCGTGGGGCCTTGGTGTTGCGAATGTTGGCTTTTGAACTGGGTGAGGAGAATTGGTGGGATGCCATTCAACAGTATGTGGGAACAAGTGCAGGAAAACAGGTGTCCACGAAGGATTTTCAAGCAGCCGTTGAATTCGTTTCGGATGAATCTTACCAATGGTTTTTTGATCAATGGATTTATAAAATTGGATCTCCTCAATTTGAAGTGACAAAAACCTATTTGCCGAATGAGCAGAAATTAATCCTTCGTGTGCAGCAAATCCAACCGCAAGAAAATACGACTGATTATGAAATGGTCAACTATTTTCAAGGTAAAATAGCTGTTGAAATTGATGGTAAAATCGAAACAATAAATTTACGACCGCAGGAAGTTAACACATTTACTTTTAGCTTGTTGGATACTCCGAAATGGGTTAATTTTAATGTACACGATAATTTTTTATGTGAGACGCATTTCGAACAAACCACCTCAGAATATTTGGCGCAAATGCAAAACAGTGTAGATGTTTTAGCCAAACAAAATGCCATGAACGAATTGGTGATAACAGCAAAAGACAGTCTTTGTGAACCAGCACTTAAGCAACAAATAATCGCCGCGATTCAGTCAGAATTTCAATCCACACACTATTGGCGTTACCGCTGGTTTGCCTTGGGATCACTCCGAAAAATATGGGAATTTCCTTATTCAGAAGCTACAAAATCGTTCTTGGTAGCCGCAGTTCGCACTGAAAAATCATGGATTAAAGGAACCGCCATGAGTATGTTGGGTAATACTCGGGATTCTAGCTATACTCCCCTTTATCTTCAAGCCTTAACCGATGAAAGTGATCGGGTTATTAATGCCGCCGCCATTGCTTTAGGAAAGACAAAAAGTAGTCTTGCTTTTGAGGCCTTAATGAATTTGGAAAATCAACCATCTTGGAAAAATCAAAATCGAATTAGCGCTTTAAATGGCCTTCAAGAATTGGGGGATGAAAGAGCCGTGCCGTATGTTTTAGAATGTATTCAAGATCAACATTCGCCGCGCTGGTACTTGGCGACCCCAACTTGGGATTATCCTTACGCGGCAGTAAATACGCTCGTTGCGCTGGGGAAAGCTGAATTAGCGTATCCCATTTTACGCGAGCGGTTAATCAAATCGCTAAAAGAAGATGATTTAAATGATATTTTTCAAAATGTGCAATTAATTGATTTGTTGACCGTTCCGCAAGCTTCGGAGATTTATGTTCGTTTGAAAAAGAAATTTAAAGAGGAGCCGACCATTTTAGAAGCGGTCAATTTTTACGAAAGTCAGTATTTAGAAAATATTAATAATTAATGTATGGATTTTAAGCAAGCGTATATTTTAGAAAATGACAAGGTCCAGTTGAGGCCATTAGCAACCACCGATTTTGATGCCTTGCTCCCATTTTCGCTGAACGAACCCGAAATTTGGCAGTATTCTTTGGTGCAAGCGTCGGGAGAGGAACAATTAAGAAATTACCTAAAATTAGCCTTGGATGGTCGGGCGTTGGGGAAAGAATATCCTTTTCTGGTCATAGACAAAAAAACGAATCGTACCGCTGGGTGTACCCGATTTTATGACATTCAACCCAAGGACAAATGCCTTTTATTGGGATATACTTGGTATGGGAAAGATTTTCAAGGAACGGGTTTAAATAAGCAGTGTAAATACTTACTCTTGAATTTTGCATTTGAAACCTTGGGCATGGAACGGGTCGAATTTCGTGCGGACAATGACAATAAACGTAGCATTGCGGCCATGTTGAGTATTGGTTGTAAAGTGGAAGGCGTTTTGCGAAGCAATGGATTTAAACCAACTGGCGAACGTCGTGATAGCATTGTCTTGAGTATTCTAAAAACTGAATGGGAGTTGGAGGTAAAAGAACAATTAAAAAACAAATTAGCACATGATTAACCTGAAAGCACCTTATCAACCACGTCCAATTCGATTTTTAGAATTGTTTGAATTTCAAGGATGGACAATTAAGATTTACAGTATTTCGATTTTTAACGAATTTGTGGGCGAACATAATGTGGATTTGGCAAAACAAAACCTTTCCGAATGGTTGAAAAAAAGCACCGCCTATCAATTAGAGACCTATCAATTGGCAACCTTGATTATTCACGAATACCGAGATGGTTGTTTTGCGATTATTAATTGGTGGACCGATGAAAATATGTTGCAAAATTTTGTGTATTTGCGTAGAAATGGCGAAACGGAATTCCATTTGTTTTCCGGTGAAGGAATTACCACCTGTGTATGGGAAATGGCGGTGTTGTGGCACGAAAGAAATGCCTGGGTCAAACATATTTTAACTCAATACGATCGACCAAATGTTGAGGGTTATTTAGCAGAACAATTGAATGAAACTATCTAAAAAAAAGAGCCATGTTTAAATCTGACATAAAAAAAATGCCTCCTTATTTTGATCGGTATATCGCTTTGGCAGAAGATGTATCGCTTTTAAATTCCCTTGAAATTAGTTTAAACGAATTAGAAAATGCCCCAATTGAAACTTGGTTAGCTTTGGGTGATCGCGTGTACGAAGTTGGTAAATGGACAGTAAAAGATCTTCTTCAGCATTTTATTGACACCGAACGTGTTTTTGTCTATCGCATAACAGCCATTGCTCGCGGTGATAAACAAAAGATGATTCCCTACGATGAAGAAGCTTTTGCGAAAAATACCACCGCAAATTTGAGAACCGTTGAAGATCTTTTGGAAGAGTTAATTTTGGTTAGAAAGGGTACCATTGCCATGTTCAAGTCATTTAACGATAGCATGTTGCATACCCAAGGAAATGGATTTAACAAGATGCATTATTGCCCTTTGTCTTTAGGTTTTATGTTGGCAGGACATCAACGCTGGCATTTCCGGGTGTTGGAAAACAAGTATTATCCCTTAGTGCAAAAGTAGCCATGTTAACGCTCAAGCCCCACTGTGAACATTGTGGTGTTTCTCTTCCGCCAAACAGCGAAGAAGCGATGATTTGCAGTTACGAATGTACCTATTGTAAAAATTGTGTTCATGATATTTTGAAAAACAAATGCCCCAATTGTGGTGGTGGTTTTGAAAAAAGACCAAGGCGAGAGGTAGTAATTGAAACGACATCAAAGGTAATAGGTGCTTAATCAATCTTTTTGTAAAGAAAGATTTGCCCTAATTTCAGATAATATAAATGCATTTTTTAAGTTTAATTATCCAATCATTAAGGAATAAGAAAAGTTTCATGGATTAAAATTTAAAATATGCACTATCGGAATGGAGAAATCAGTGAATTGAATGAAATAAAACAACTTGCAATGGCCGCATGGGGTAAATTTCAATCTCAATTAACCCCAGAAAATTGGAACAAGTTAATAGGGGGGTTAGAAGACGATAGAACTTACATTGACTTATTTAATTCCGCCGATTGTGTGGTGTGCACGACGGATGAAAACCAATTGATTGGCATGGCATTTTTAGTTTCAAGCGGACATCCAACGGAAATTTATTTGAGTGAATGGAGTTATATCCGTTTTGTGTCGGTGCATCCAAGTTATGCAAGAAAGGGCATTGGGCGAAAACTGACAGAAATTTGTATTAATCGTGCAAAGGCGAATCAAGAAAAACACATTGCATTGCATACTTCTGAGTTAATGCGCAACGCCATACATATTTATGAATCGTTAGGATTTACGGTTGTAAGTGAAATTCCTCCGCGGTTAGGAAAAAAATATTGGCTGTATAAATTGGATCTTTGAAGTTTTTAATACATCTCGTAGCATGCAATTTCTCAAAAATTGTGTAAACTAATTCAATTTTAAACAAGTACTTATGGCAGACAATCACACAACCTCGATTGAAATAAAGTATGGCGTCAATTCGCAAGGATACTTTAGCCGCACACCTGCAAAAAATCTAATCGTTTTGTGCATAGATTGAAGGGCAGAAGGCATAAATTCAACAGTGAGTATTAAAAAGCTCGAATGGATTTGCGCAAATCGAATAACATGTATTTTTGAGGCATTTTCTGCGATTGAAAATTTGAAATACCGATCTTTTAACGAGAATCGTTATATTTCAGGCATTAATTCAAAAAAATCAACGCTAATTAAGTGTCAAGGGGAGATTAGTTTGATTTTTACTCAGTAATAAATATTATTTTTTTTAGATGCTTTTTTTGTCAATACCTTTTGAACCTATCTTTTTTGGTTGGCATCTAAATGTTCATTTGGTGCTTGAGTATCTGGCGTTTTTAGTGGGGTTTCGTTATTACATGGTGCTTCGTAAAAAATCTATCGATCAAATATCTTCAGCCAATCGCATTTCCATTATTCTTGGGGCTATTTTAGGCGCTTTTATTGGTTCTAGGTTGGTGGGGTTTCTTGAAAATCCAACGATTACGTTAGATCTTCAAAATATGTTGAATTTACTTAATACGAAATCGATCATTGGAGGGCTTGTTGGAGGATTAATCGGTGTTGAAATCGCTAAAAAAATTATTAAAGAGAAAAATTCGTCTGGCGATTTGTTCACCTTTCCTATTATTATTGGGATTATTATTGGCAGAATTGGTTGTTTTTTAAGTGGAATTAATGAATTCACTTATGGGGTAGAAACTAAATTTTTTATGGGGATGGATTTGGGAGATGGGTTGACAAGACATCCGACAGCTCTGTACGAAATCATTTTTTTATGCATTTTATTCATTCTTCTGAAAAGGAGCAAAAATATCACTAGGATAGAAAATGGCTTATTATTTAAAATTTTTATGGTGTTATATGTAGGATTTCGTTTCTTTATTGAGTTTCTGAAACCAAATATTTTTTATTTGATGGGCTTGAGTAGCA
>JADZFJ010000312.1 GCA_020849935.1 Crocinitomix sp.
ATCAACTGATCTAATCCACTTTTAAGCAATGGATTTTCGCCTAAACTGGTGATATCGTTCGAACTATTGAGCTTATCAAGTAAACGATCTAAATTAGGAACAAAAATATCTGTTGATTCGCCCCCCAAACTAAACGACTCAAAAGCATATTTGTTTTGTTGGCGATCATAGAGGTACTTAGCAAGGAATATAAATACTCCAGTGACCAGTATCAATAGGATAATCCGAACAATTTTCACGCAAACGACGATTAATTTACCACAAAAATACGGTTAAAGGAGGTTCGGAATTTGTGTCCCCTGAGATGATATACACATAAAAATGTGAATCCTGCTAAATCGACCGATTAAAAGAAAATTGGCCGATTTTTCAGCGAAGGGATTGTGCATCAAAAAGAACTAACTGTTCGTCCGATAAAAGTTTGAATGATTTACGGTGAAGATGACAAGGCCCTTGCTCCAATATTGCGTTTCGGTGAAATTTAGTCGGGTATCCTTTGTTTTTGTCCCAGCCATACACCGGAAATTCTTGGTGATAGTTTGCCATTAATTCGTCCCGATAAGTTTTCGCCAAAATAGAGGCAGCGGCAATCGAAAAATATTTTGAATCGCCTTTCACAACACACGTATGGGGAATGTTTGGATACGGATTAAAACGATTCCCATCAATTAACAACCATTCAGGCACTTGATTTAATCCTTGAACGGCGCGATGCATTGCTAAAAACGAAGCATTTAAAATGTTTATTTTGTCTATTTCCAAGTGATCGACTATACCAATAGCATACGTCAAGGCCGTTTCTTTAATCATCGGCACCAAGGATTCCCGCTGATTTTCAGACAACATTTTAGAATCCGTTAAAAGTGGGTGTTTAAAATTTTTTGGAAGAATAACTGCCGCAGCCACCACCGGACCGGCAAGACATCCACGCCCAGCTTCATCGCATCCCGCTTCAATTTTTAGTCGATCAAAATAAGGCTTTAAGGACATTCAAACCGCTTTGTTACGAACAAAAATAGAATTTTATTCCCATTCAATAATTTATTAGAATCAAATTTTATATATTTACAACAACCTTTGGCACATAAATTGCGTCTAATAGGGAAAACAATAAAAATGAGTTCTCGGTTTTTTAAAAAAATTAAAACCTAGACAATTAAAAATAAGACACATGAAAAAGATGTTGAGTTTAGTTGCAGTGTTAATGATCGCTGTAGTGAGTTTTGGTCAAAGTGGTGTATCGTTTACAGATGCTACTTCAAGTTATAACAAAACAGCTACGAGCAGTTTTAACTTTGTGTTTGGAACGGCTTACAAAGCCGAAGACATTAAAAGTAATGCAACGTATTATGAAAGTTACTTTACAGTAACGGTTACCCCTGCATCTGCTGGTGGAAACACAGTAAATATTAAATTAGTTGAAGACAATGAAATGGCGCGAAGAGTTATTTTACGACTTCTTGTAAACATGGACATTAAAACTGTCAATGTAAACGGAACGGAAATAGACCGCAACGATTTTATGACAAAATATATTATGATCGACTAAACATTCGTTGATCTTACCAACTGAAATCTCAATTCTGAAAAGGATTGAGATTTTTTTTTTGAAAATAATTTATAAAGTGCTTTGATGCAATCCCTTTTTTTTATACATTACGGTTCTAAACGCTTAACAACGGCGTTGGTTTTTCATTTATTTACGTTTAATTGCTATTCAGAACCATTGAAAAAAATAAACCATGCAAGATACTTTATCCCCCACTTTAATCGAAAAAGACTCTATTACTAGTTATTCTGTTAACACACCTGTCAAATTTAAACAACATCCTGACCTGTTAAAAAAACTAACCAATGCCACTCAGCTTGGCAATACCAGCAAGGTAAAGGTACATATTGATTTTCATACCGACGAAGGCCCAAAAACAGTTGACACCACAATTTGGGCAACTGGGAATCAGTTTATTTGCCTAAAAGGTGGACTTTGGATTCCAATTTCACGCATTATTGATATTCGGTTTATCTAAGTTCAAAAGTTTTTTGGTTCGTGTGATTTGTTCCTCTGATTGGAGCTATTCATCCTTTTTTGATTTTGTTGGATTGAATTATGATAAAAAAGGTTTTAGTCTTTAGTTTATGCTTGATTACTAGCTCGCAATATTCGCAAGAGATTCCTCCTAAAAAAGTTGAAGAAGTCCTGGAATGGAATTTTGAGGTTAAATACTCAAGTAGAACTGCAGCCACCATCATGATAGATGTAACTCAAAAAAACGGATGGGAAATCTTCGGACAAATTCAACCCAAAGGTTCCTTTATAATGCCAACTTCATTTAATTACAATGTGAACACATCCTTTGAATTGATTGGTCTAACCCAAGAATTTGGTTCGCGGGATACTACATTGATGGATGTTCCTGTAAATTCTTTTCCAGGTCAAAAAGCGCACTTTGAGCAAAAAATCAAAATTCTCTCCAAAAAGAATTTTAATCTTACTGTACGTTATGACTATATGGCATGTGGTCGTGGAGTTTGTTTCCCACCTATCGACGGAACTAAAGTTATAGCGATCAGAGGTACAGAAGGAAGCTAGTTTGATTAATTTGCTTTAGAATTTTCACTCATCGGATTTTTAATTTTAAACTGAAGGAGATTTGATTTTCTTATTTCTGCTGACAAAATAAAGATTTCAAAGACTTGAAATAAAATAGTCAGAATAATTTAGTTTAAATAACGAATAGAAATTCAATAGAGGTCAATTAAAATTTTGTCAATTTCCCCCATTTATAGAAGTCCTTCAATGTCTATTTCATTCAACAGTCCAAATTAATTTCCCACTTAGAACTACAAGAATACCCATTTTTGAATAAGCCCTATTCTTTATTTTTATATTAGCTTTGTTGGAGCATGTATTTATACTAGATTTTATGATAAAAAGAATAATTTTCACCTTACTCTGTCTCGCGACGTTTACTAACTTCGCACAGGACGATATACCAAAAAATATCGATGACGTTATTACATGGAATTTTGAAGTAGAATATACGGATGCGACTACGGCAACTATTATAATGCGTGTAACACAACGGAATGGTTGGCATATTTACGGTCAAGTACAACCTAAAGACGCGATTCCGCTACCTACTTTTTTTAACTACAATGTAAATTCAAATTTTGCTTTAGTAGGTGAAACAAAAGAGTATGGCTCGAAAGTTCATGACAACAATGGTTATATTGAAAAGGCATTTCTTGGAGACAAAGCGAAATTTGAACAAAAAATCAAAATAAAATCAAAAAAGGATTTTAAGATTAAAATCAATTATGAATTCATGGCTTGTAAAACCCTATGTTTACCTCCTGAATTCCGAATGGTAGAATTAACCATTAAAGGAACAGACAATATAGAAGTTGGTGCGGTAGATGGCTCGTTAGTTCCTGAAGATAGTGCGACATTAACCACAGAAGGCGACTCAACCATTGAAAATGGAGATGCCGCTGCGGTGGTGATGGATCCTGCGCTAGTGGCTTTATTAGGGACTTGCGAAGGCAATAATTATACGTATGATGAAGGATTTAAGCCAGTAATTGTTAAAGTTTTTGATCCACTCCGAACAGATTTAAAAAACTACTCCTTAAGTGTTGAAATTAAAATCGACTCAATTTTTGCGATGTACGCTTTTGACAATCCAAAAGGATATAAGTCCTTGTTTAAACTTAGAGAGAATCCTCAATTTAAACCAGTAGGTGATTACCAATTGACGATAGCAAAAAATGTTGGAACTGACACCAAAGGTTATAAATATACAGTGGTTTTAAAACAAGACATTGAGTTAACAGATACGGTGATTAAACCCGTTTTATTGGCTGATTTGGATTTGTATTTAATGGGGTGTGAAAATAATTTTCATACGACAAAACCGATGGAACTTTCTTTCAATTTAAACGAAGCCATTGATAACAAAGTACGCTCAAAAGAAGATTCGCTTTGGTTAATTTTCCTTTTGGCCTTTGCAGGTGGTTTTATTGCCTTGTTAACACCATGTGTTTTCCCAATGATTCCGATGACGGTGAGTTTCTTCACCAAACAATCGAAAACGAAAGCCGAAGGAATTAAAAAAGCGATCGTTTATGCCTTGAGCATCATTTTTATTTATGTGGTTCTTGGTGTTTTGGTAACTTTAATTGCCGGTCCAACAATCTTAAATGACATGGCCACAAACCCTTGGGTGAATTTAGTTTTCTTTATTCTATTCGTGGTATTTGCGATTTCCTTTTTGGGAGCGTTTGAGATTACTTTACCTTCGTCGTGGGTGAATAAAGCAGACAAACAGGCGGATAAGGGCGGATTCATTGGCATCTTTTTTATGGCATTTACCTTGGCATTGGTGAGTTTTTCCTGTACAGGACCGATTGTCGGAAGTGTTTTAGTTCAATCGGCTAATGGCGGTATTGCTGGGCCAATTGTAGCAATGTTAGGATTTTCAACCGCTTTAGCTTTACCTTTTGGATTATTTGCAGCTTTTCCTGGTTGGTTAAATTCCTTGCCTTCATCTGGTGGATGGTTAAATACCGTAAAGGTTGTTTTAGGATTTTTAGAATTGGCTTTTGCCTTAAAATTCCTTTCAAATTCGGATTTGGTTTTACAATTACACATTCTTGAACGTGAGGTGTTTTTGGGGATTTGGATTGGGATTTTTGTGGTACTTGCGATTTACCTGCTTGGGAAAATTCAGTTTCCACACGACAGCCCGGTAGATAAACTTTCTGTTGGACGAGGTTTATTCGCAACATTCGTAGTTGGGTTTATTATTTATTTGATTCCAGGGATGTGGGGCGCGCCGTTAAAATTAATTTCTGGATTTCCACCCCCAATGACTTATTCAGAATCGCCTTATGGCCTTCATGGAGAGGCGCCGGAAATTCCAGAGGGTTGGCCAGCATCCACCCATGAGCATGGGCACGGAATTTATACGATTCGTGATTATTATGATGCCTTGGCTTATGCGAAAGAGGTGGATAAACCTTTGTTATTAGATTTTACCGGATGGGCTTGTGTTAATTGTCGCCAAATGGAGGAATTTGTTTGGGCTGACGAAAGTGTTTCCCCAATTATGGCAGAGGATTTTGTAATTGCATCGTTATATGTGGATGACAGAACTGAATTACCTGAAAAATATAAAGGTGAAAATAAAATGAACGGAGATCCGATGAAAACGGTGGGCGATAAGTGGATGAAAATGCAGATTGATGGTTACAAAGAGGTTACTCAACCGATGTATGTTGTTTTAGATCACAATGAAAACAATATTTCAGGAAAAGCAAACTACCAAACACACAGCGATCCTGAAGACTTTAAAAAATGGTTACTTTTTGCGAAAGAACAATTTGAAGCTTCGAAAAACGCAACTACAATTAAACCAGATTTTGAGGTGGTTCCATAGTTGTTTTTGGGTTTGAATTCATCCATGATTGAATGGACAGAGTAAAAAAATTAAAAGGGTGTCTCGATTTTTCGGACACCCTTACTTTTTAGGCGAAGATTTTACTCAAGGTCAATAATTGAATTTCAAATTGCTCGAGCGATCTTTCTGTGTTAGCGATCTCAGCAGCCACCGCGTAAAGTCTTGGATGGGACTTATCCGATTTTCTAATTTCAACAAGTTGAGTTTTGATTTGCTCAATTGATTCATAAATTTCAGCAATTAGGCAGTTTGCGCTTTTTGTTTCTAACGATTTTTTTTCATTTGTCTTCATACTTTTTTTTATTTTGAGACAGATGCACCAGTTAGGCGGGCAGCAACAAGACATTTCGCAAAAAAATACGATTCAGC
>JADZFJ010000313.1 GCA_020849935.1 Crocinitomix sp.
CAAATGCAGTGGAAGATCCCGATCGCCAAGTTGGAAACTTTGACCCAACCAATTCTCCATCTTTGCCCATTGGTTTGGTAAAAGAAATTAATGGAAACCGATACATCATTGCCATCGATAGTGCCTATTTTTTAGGAGATGCCGCCTATTTTTCGGCATATATGGCGATTGATTTTCCAAATTCGAATAAAAAAATTGCTTTTGCCGCAAAAAACATTCAATTTAACCCGAAAGGAGTAGTGGGAGGAAATCAGGCAAAGTTGATGTTGGTCAGTGATCATATTATTGACCTTGGTCCAAATACACGTCTTTCTTTAAAAGGAGACGGTAGCAATTATGTCAATTGGAATTGTAATGGATTTGAATCTGTCAATTTAAAGGGTGCTTTTTTATTTTCTGGAAATATTCTCCAACCTGCCAATGCAGACACTTGTGTTTCAGCAACTTTTGAAACCAACGTGACTGATATTCATAACATGATGGCGAGTGTTAGTGTTTCACCATTTACCATTGCCGGATTGAGTGATTTTGATTTTTCGGTGAGTAGTGCCTACGCTGATATGAGTGATTTTGTGAATCCATTAGGGGTTGCGATGCCTTCTTGCTATTCAGATATTTATGACGATGATATTCAGTTGTGGCGTGGGTTTTATTTAAAAAATTTCACGGTTACCTTGCCTCCAAACTTGTCAGCTGGTGAAGCGCGAACTCAGTTATTTGCACGTGATTTATTTATTGATGATGCAGGGGCGACAGGTTATTTTGGTGCAGCAAACGTCTTGAGTTTACGGGATGGAAAAACGGATGGAAATTGGGGATTTTCAATTGATTCATTGGAAATTGGTTTGACCACTAATGCGATTTCATCTGGATTAATGAAAGGTGCTGTTGAAGTACCACTGCTAGATAACAACGCCTTAATTTATCGTGCCTTGATTTCAAAAAATAACACCACCCGCAAGGCTAGTTATCATTTTACGGTTCAAACAGAAGAATCGGTAGAGGTTTCGTGTTTTAATTCGACCTTGGAATTATATCCAACCTCGCGTTTGTCCATGTCAGTGGTGAATGATAAATTTAAACCTCAAATGGTTCTGAATGGCAAATGGACTTTAGATAGGCCCAATGCAAGTTTTAAGGGAATTGGTTTTCAAACCGTGACCTTAATTACAGAAAGTCCTTATTTAAGTGCAGGCATTTTTTCGTTAATTTCAGATGAGCCCCCTAAAACAGCAAAATTTCCTGTATCCATCAATGAACTTTCGTTAGGAATTTATCAATCCAAGCCAGTGATTCAAGCCTTGGTGGGGATTAATTTGGGACAAGAGGGGGATGCCAATAATTTTTCGGCAGAGACTGGTTTTAGGGTAATATCGGCAGTTGGGCCAAATGAAATTACCGGAAAACAAGAATGGAAATTTGACCGATTTTCAATTTTAAGCATTGATTTGGATATTACTACCACCATTTTTACGATGGATGGATTAATTAATTTTTACGAAGATGATCCTGTTTATGGGGATGGTTTTAAAGGAGAGTTAAATTTAGCTGTTGGCACCGTAATTCCGCCGATGGGCATGTATTGTGTTTTTGGGAAAATGCCTACTTATAAATATTGGGCGGTTGATGTTTCTGTTCCAACAAATATTCCGTTAACTGCTCTTTTAAAAATTGATAAACTAAGTGGTGGTTTATCTTACCACATGGAAAATACGCAAACAGTGGACGCAATTATTGCAGCAGCACGTGCACCAATTTTGGCGGCAAATCCAGCCATGTCGCCAGATTATATTCCAAATGATGCAAATGGGATAGGTTTTAGAGCTGGGGTTGGTTATGTTTATACACCAGAAAAAGTATTGAATGGCGAGGTTGCTTTTTCCATTGAATTTAACCCTTATGGTGGTTTACAACGGATTTTATTGACTGGCGACGCGTATTTGATGGTTGAACGAGATAAACGCGCACGCGCTACAAATTACGCACGTGGCACGGTGGCCATCGAATATGACAATGTTGAACATATTTTGGACGCACGATTGGCCGTTGATGCACGTTTTGCAGGTGCGTTTACCGCAGATATTTGGTCGCAGATTTATATGAGTCCTGACCTTTGGTTTTTTCACCTTGGAACACCAACCGATCAATGTTCTGTCAGTTTATCGGATTTTGCATCGGCAAACGCCTATTTTATGTTTGGACAAAATTTGCCACCAATGGCACCGCCGCCGCCACAAGTTGCAGGTGTTTTGGGTGGAATGGGAGATTCTAGAAACGAAGATGCCATCGTATTAGGCGATGGTATTGGTACCGGAATGAATTTATATGTTGGGTTTGATGAGTCGTTGGCTTGGCGCGACTTTGCAGTTTATGCCACTGGATATTTGGGCGCTGGGTTTGACATGACCCTTTATAAATATGACGATGCTGCCTATTGCGAAGAATCCGGAGACGATTTTGGTGCCAATAATTGGTACCTCCAAGGTCAATTATATGCGTATGGTGGAATTGGTGCAGGGGTGGCTGGGACCTTTGCAGGGAGTCCGTTTGATTTTACGATTATTTCTGCCTCCATGGCTATGTTGCTTGAAGGGCGACTACCAAAACCGGCCTATGTGTATGGCGGTTTAAATATTTCTGCATCCCTTTTTGATGTGATTGACCTTGCGATGACGGTGGATTTTGAAGCGGGTGAAAATTGTACCATTATTGACTGATGAGATTCGCACTTCTACTCCTTTTTTGTGTTAGCACAAGGGTTGGTTTTTCTCAAACCAAGGCTATTTATTTGCAGTATTTTGTAAAAAAAGATACCGTTCAGTTAAGGTGGGCGCCCACCAGTGCTGATTTATTTATTGAAGGTTTACAAAAAGGCTACGAAATCAAACGCACGGATTTGTCCAACAACGGGTCCCATATTTTTACCATTTTACCCTTTAATGCCCGTAAAGCTGGGCTGATGACATCGTCTGACACCAGTGTTTTATTTATGACAAGTTTTGTGGACGAATTTATTCAACGGAAATTTGAGGTGGCAGAGCAGAAACAAGCCCCTTATTTTATGCTCAATTTGGCCGCAAGCACCTCGCGCGGAATTGCAAATGTAAGCGGTTTGTATTTTGAAGATGTGAGCGCTACAGCTGGCACGTATAGTTATGAGATTAGGCTAACTGGCGCCACTGATTTTGTCGATAAAATTGAAGTTAATACGGCTGTTTTGTCTGTCAACCCAGCATGCAGCCCCTTAGTGGGTAGTTCGCGGATTGATTTAAAAGAAGCTTATTTAACCTGGGAAGCCAAACGAATGAACAAAGATTATGGGGGCTATTGGCTCCTAAAAAGCCAAGACGGCAAAACCTTTAGTCCGATAAATACCACGCCTTTGTATTTTTTAACCTCGCAGTACGAGCCCAACAAAACCAAGATGGATTTTGTGGACACTGCCGTGGCGGAGGGGAAAACGTATTATTATAAACTACAGCCCATTAACCATTTTGCCGATTGGGGCCCAGCATCGGAAAATACGGAAGTGTATATTCAAAAACGGTTAAACGGTTTGTGTGTGATTGACACCGTGCGCGCCGACGAATTGTCCAGAGTAATTAGCGGACATTATACCAGCAAAACCCCAACGGATGAAATTGGTGCATACATCCTTTACCGGGCCGATAAGATGGATGGGGAGTATAAAGCCCTGAAACGTGTAACCACCGCAGCCAATGAATTTTTGTTTGTGTATGAAAGTAATTTGTTATCAGGCGACAGGCATTATTTTAAGGTGGTGGCTTTTTCGGTAGATGGGGATTCGGCAGTGTCGTATCCGTATTATTATTTTTCGTTAGACCAAGAACCGCCAGCCGTGCCGAGTGATTTGGCAGGGGTGATTTCGGAAAATGGGGTGGCAAAATTGTCGTGGAAAAGTCCGCCCGACACCGACCTGCAAGGGTATCGTGTTTTTAGGGCCAATAGTTTAAAAGAGGAGTTTGTGGAGGTGACAAAACGCATTGAACCGGGGTTGGTTTTTTACGATACCTTGGCCTTAAATAATTTGACGAGTGAAATTTATTACCGCATTAGAGCGGTGGACGTGAATTTTAATAACTCAGATTTAACAGCGCCCATTTTATTGCTGAAGCCCGACACCATTGCGCCTGTTGCATCTATTTTTACCGAATACGAACTGAAACCAGCTGGGGTGGTGTTGGTTTGGGCCAACTCGCAAAGCGAAGATTTGACCTATCAAGCCATTTTGCGTGCGGATGGACAGCAAGTGGACACCTTGTTTGTTTTTAAAAATGAAGTGACCACCTGGGTAGACACCTCATGCCGTTTGGGTGCAACCTACACCTATTCGATTTTGTGTAAAGATAAGACAGGAAATACAAGTTTTTCTGAATTGTTGCCCATAACATACGAATTAGGGTATCGGGAAACTGCTACCAACGTTGTTGGGGTGGTGAATAGAAAAGACAAAAAGATTGTGTTAACATGGGACTTGCCATCGGCCACGGAGATTTATTCGGTGGCAATTTATAAAGCCAAAAACAACGGTTCGTTTAGCCTATGCGAAACCCTTTTGGAGGATTTTACCGGATTTGAAGACACCGATTTGTCACCAAATAACACGTATACGTATCGGATAAAGGTTCTTTACAAATCGGGGCATTCGTCTAAAATGAGTGCTGTTGTTGAGGTGGTTTATTAGGGGGTGATTCGGTTTTTTTGAAAGATTTTTTGGTGGATATTAATTCTTGATATCAAAAACCGCTACTACCGCATGAAATGAAATTTGGCAAAGTC
>JADZFJ010000314.1 GCA_020849935.1 Crocinitomix sp.
CATTATTATCTGTTGCTGTTACGAGTGCTTTAGGACATTCAGGGGTTGGCTGAAATACGTTGGTGTTTACGGTTGCGAAACCCCATGACAAATCCATATTGTTATCTGGATCCAAAGCCTTGTAAAAATATACATCGTTTTTATCGGATGCAGTTGTATTCGTCAAAGCGACTTGCACCGTGTAATAATAATCGGTTGTATCCAATTTGTAAGTCATGTGAATATCGATTCCACCAACTGAACCATCCCAGTCAATGAACTTACATTTATCAATAACTTGATAATTAGAAAGTCCTGAACTTGGAATGGTTGAACCGACTGCAGAACTGTTAAAATAGGTTACTCCATCTACCTCAATTCCGAATCTGTTTTCGGGAGATCCGGGCATAAAAAAGTCGCCGTCATAATTCACCCAACCGTCGTTTTGTGGATTTGCCACAAAGCCTAATCGACCGATAAAACCTCGGTAATGTGTTGGAAATGGTGGTAAACCTTGTGATCCTTCGTATCCATCTGAATGGATTCCAACCTCAACACCAGGTGCCATTAAAAAGGCGTCGGTGCCAACGATTTGTGCACTCAATGCCCCTGAAAATAGGCAAACGAGAAGTGCTACAAAATATTTTTTTGTCTTTAACATATAATTAAAATTAGAGAGTGTGTTAGTGTTTGAAGCCTACTCAGGTTTTCTTACTTGGTTTAAGTAGGTTTGAATTTTGGCATGATCTAAATCGCCTGCCATATATTCGGTGTGAATGTGAACGATGATGAAGTTTTCACTAAAATGTACCTCATTTGAAATAAGGTTGCCTGTTAAATACACACGGCATTTTTTGATCGCATCTGCTTCGTTCACAAAATCAAGGTGCGAAATATCTACTTTATAATAGTCTGCAACCGGAATTGCAGGATCTAAAGTTAGATGAAAATTCTCATCCAAAGTAGCAGTAGGAAGGCCTTCAGTTGGCATAACTTGTGCCATTGAACTGATCGAAATGAAGGCGATCGATAGGAATAGGGTTTTTAAAATTTTCATGCTCTTTTTTTTAATTTTTACTTATTTTTTAGCACAAAATTTCAACGTACACTTTTGGTGCATTCTCCTGATTGCGAGAAGTATAAATTGAAAATGTGTGGTTCGATTGTTAGACGTGAGCTTTTATTGTTGGGTTGCTTTTAGTAAAAAATAATTCTGTTTTTTTTCCATGATAAAATAGTAAATATGATTTAAGCTGTTATAAAACAAATACTTAAACATTTCTAAAAATTTATCCTTTTTTTAACAATTTACCCCGCATTTTCTTGAAAATTGACATTTTCTTTCCAATTCTTCATTTTTCGTTTTTGAAGAAATGGGCTGTTTTTATCATTTTTTGATCGTTAGATAAAAAATAGTCGGATTTTTTAATGGAGTTATTTTGTATCTTTACTTCGTTATTTCAAGTGGGCGAATTCTTGAAATGCTAATGCCACCAAACCATGAAAAATTTACTTCTTTCGAAAAAATTGCGGATTACTGATTTTAGGTTGGCGATTTTGGACATTTTTAATCGGTATGAAAATTCTATTTCGACGGAGCAAATTGAAAATGAATTGGGCAAATTTGACCGGATTACCTTGTATCGGACCTTGAAAATTTTTAAGGAAAATGGAATTATTCATGAAATTACGATGCCAGGGAATATTAAAAAATTGGCTTTGTGTGCCAGCCAATGTTCAGAGCATCATCATGAACACAAACACATTCATTTTCATTGCAATACGTGCGAAGAGGTGTATTGTGTGGAAGTACCCGCTTTTCCAGAAATTGGGTTAACGGGGTTTAAGGTTGAAAATTTGGAAATTCAAGCGAATGGGATTTGCCAAAACTGTGGTTAAATTGATGACCAATTAACCCTGCACTACTTGTGCATTGGTCATAAATAATTCTTCTAACTTTTGCAATTTAGCGTCATATTTTTCAGCGAAAATAAGGTGTTGACATTTCATACTTTGTGAAATACGGTTAATGTCGGTGTGGAAAGGGGTGCCAGCTAAAAAGGCAGCATCGTGCACGACAATCATTTGTAATTCCATGAGGTTGATGCCGTTTAAGAAATAAAGTTTGCTCAACCGTTTTGGCGTGGCAATGACCACATCTGCACCAGCATAAATTTCATCTTTTTGATGGTTGATGATACGTTCTTCATACACGGTGCGAATTCTTAAATCGGTGCCAAGGGTGTATCGTTTAAAGCGCTCTTGAAGGGCCATGACCGATGCTTTGTCTTTTGAAAAAACGACGGCAATTGGATTATCGCCCAAAGGTTCCATTTGCAACCGTTGGAAAATGGAAATAATCATTGCCTCGGTTTTTCCAGCGCCTTTTGGTGCGATGGCAAATAAATTTGCTCCACTTTTAATTTTGGGGATGAGTGCTTGCTGAAATGGGGTTGGTTCTGTAATTCCCAAGTCGTGCATTTTTTCCAATAAAAGCGGGTTCAATTTTTTGAATGACATAATTCGATTTCCAAATGTTAAATTCGGGACAAAGGTAAAGATTAGGAACCATGTTTTGTCAAGATTGGCAGTTAATTCCAAAAATTGCGTGGAATTAGGGGGATTGGGGGCGCGTTAAGGACAGAAGTGGCAGCTCCCTGACGATCCCGATCCCCAACGAGTTGGGGACGGTGTCTTGTCCTAAAATAGGTTTACACATAAAGTGTAAATTATGAAAGAGAAAAGTAAATTAATTTCAGGACTAAAATGGGGTTCCGAATTTTCAATTGAAGAGCGACGAATGATTATTGAAGAATGG
>JADZFJ010000315.1 GCA_020849935.1 Crocinitomix sp.
ATTTAAAATCCATTTAATCGCCGAAACCTTGGGATTCTTAGTGCTTCTTTTTGGGATTTTATGGAAAGATGAATTTGACCTTTCGTTTTTTTTATGGATTTATTTTTATTCTTCCCTGATCAAAGCAATGGTGCTATTTTGGGTTTTTAAGCCCCTTTCAGCCCCCTTTACACTTAAACTCGATTGGACAATTTTAAAAGTCACCGCACCCTTTTTTTTAATCAGTTTAGCAGGATGGTTACATTCTAAAATTGATTTATACATTGTCGATTTTCATTTGTCAAGTGCAAAATTTGCCGAGTATCAAATTTTAATCGGCGCCTTTTTATTGTTAGATACACTGCCCGCTTTGTTAGTGCAACCTTTTACCAAACATATTTATCGAACCGATCCAAAAACCATTGCCAACCTGCGGAAACTCCTTAAAATAATTGGAATTCCAGTTGTGCTAATTGGTTCTTTTGGAATTTATTTGTTGATTGATAACTTCACCACCATCGAATTTTCCAAAACAACTTACCTCATCATGGGACTTGGTGCTATTCCGCCTTATCTCTACATGATTGATATTTTTATCCTTTACCGCCAAAAAAAGGAAAAATTAATCATGCGCTTGGGCTTTATTGGTGCTGCCATCAATTTAACAGTTGGACTCGTTTTTGTTCCGATTTATGGAATCTTAGGTGCAGCCATTGCCGTTGCGGCTTCCAAATTAATTATGCTAACCGTACCCTTTTTTGCAACAAAATCCGCGGCTGGCACGCAACGTATGGATAGATAGCTTTGTAAATCGAGATCATCGCACCACCATTATTTCTTGATTCAAAAGTGAAATATTTGATATTAATAACTGAAACTATTGCAGTACGCAATCTTATGCTTAATTTTAGAAAATGCGCAGAGAATCAAAAAGAATAAAGGGATGAGCATCTTACTAACACATGGTTATTTTTTAGAAGAAGACGAAAGTGAAAAAAAAATCATGCGTCCGTATCCGCCATTAGGATTGCTTTATATTTCAGGCTATCTCGAACAAAACGGTCTCCCACATCAGGTCATCGACACCACCTTTTCTTCTGAACAAAAATGGATGAATCAATTGGTCGAATTAAAACCAACTTTGTTGGCATTTTACACCAATTTAATGACCAAGGTCAAAATCATTCACATGATTAAACAACTGAAAAACAATCCAGAAACAAGTCATATTAAAATATTATTGGGCGGACCAGATGTTACCTATAATTGGGAAAATTACCTAACGTATGGTGCTGATTTCATTGTCATTGGCGAAGGAGAAGAAACCTTTTTAGAATTAAGTCGCGAATTTTTAAGCACCCAAAATTATTCAGAAATTACAGGTTTGGCGTATAAAAATGAGCTGGGCGAATTTGTCAAAAACAACCCCCGGGTAAAAATGAAAGATGTCGATCAATTTCCATTGCCAAATCGAAAAAAAATAGACCTTTCAGAATATTTGCAGACATGGAAAACCCATCATGGGAAAAGCACGTTAAACATTTCCACGCAGCGCGGATGCCCATACACCTGTCAGTGGTGCAGCACAGCGGTTTATGGTCAAAGTTATCGTCGCCGTAACCCCGTTTTGGTGGTCGATGAAATCGAAGAATTAATTGCCACCTATCAGCCCGATGCCCTTTGGTTTGTAGACGATGTTTTTACCGTCAGCCACAAGTGGATTGCCGCCTTTTCCGCTGAAATGCAACGCAGAAATATCCAAATTCCATTCGAGTGTATTACCCGTGCGGAAAGGCTGAGTCCTGAAATCTTTGAGCAATTAAAAGCTGCTGGATGTTTCCGAATTTGGATCGGCGCCGAAAGTGGTTCGCAGCGCATCATCGACCTTATGGAGCGGCAAGTTGACATCAAAAAAGTAAGCGAAATGATCCAACTTTCCAAAAAATATGATATTGAAAGTGGCACCTTTATTATGGTCGGTTATCCCACCGAAACAAAACAAGATATTCAACAAACAATCAATTATTTAAAGGAGGCAAATCCTGATATTTTCACCATCACGGTTGCTTATCCCATCAAAGGAACTGGCTTATACCACCAAATTGAAAAAGACATTACAGTTCAACCACCTTGGAACCTCAGTACCGACCGTCAAATCGATTTGAAACGCACCTATCCGCGCAAATTTTATACCTACGCCGTCCGCAAAATCGTCAACGAGATACATTTTAATAAAGCCAAACTAAATAAAGAAGTTTTATCAAAAAAAGCGGTAAAATTTAAGGTTAAATCCCTTATTTCAGGACTTCAAATGAGGCTAAATTCATTTTAATTTTTTTGGGCATTTTAACACGCTGTCCACTGTAGTCCCAGACATCCCGTCCCCAACTCGTTGGGGATCGGCATCGTCAGGGAGCTGCCGTTTCCATCGTTAATGCAGTTCAGGGGGCTTTTAAAAACCCAATCAAATCGTAATAATTCGACCATTTATTTTGGTTGCGGTTCAAATTCGTTCAGGAAAATTCATACAACCCATTTAACATTTGCGGTGAATACCAACTTTAATCTCCGCACATTTGCGGTGAATAATTTTCACTTTCTCCGCATTTTTGCGGTAAATAAATTGTACATTTAACGCATATTTGCGGTGAATAATTTGTATATTTACCGCATATTTGCGGTGAATAATATGTACATTCACCGCATAGCACTTAAAGTTATGGCAAAATACATCTATCAAAACGCCGATTGGACAGCATTTACGTGGCAAGAGAAACGCCTTAGTCACGTGTTTGGTGAAGTTAGATTACGACAAGGAAAAATCATCGGACTCATGAATTCGTTGGGCTTTTCGTCAAAAGAAGAAGCCATCCTTGTCAATTTAACTTCCGATGTATTAAAATCTTCCGAGATAGAAGGCGAAAAACTTAATCTCCAGCAAGTACGATCTTCCATTGCAAAACGTTTAGGCATTAAAATAGCCGGCGCTGAAACTACTAACCGACGCGTCGAAGGTGTGGTAGAAATGATGTTAGATGCCACGCAACGTTATCACCTACCTTTAACAGAAAAACGCCTTTTTGGGTGGCATGCCGCGCTTTTTCCAACTGGCTTTAGTGGCCCGTATAAAATAGCAACTGGGTGTTACCGATCAGGCGACATGGAAGTAGTTTCAGGCGCAATGGGCAAAGAAAAAGTGCGCTACGTTGCACCAAAAGCGGAGTTGGTAAAAAGTGAAATGGACAAATTTTTAGCTTGGTTTAACAACGACCATACAACAGACTTGGTGATAAAAGCTGCAATCGCTCATTTTTGGTTCATCATCATTCACCCATTCGACGATGGAAACGGCAGAATTGCACGCGCCATCACCGATCTATTACTTGCTCGCTCCGAGGATAGTGGGAATCGATTTTACAGCATGTCTCAACAAATTTTAGTTGAACGAAATCAATATTATGATGTCTTACAAAAAGTACAACATAGTAAAGGGGATCTTACGCCTTGGCTCGAGTGGTTTTTAAATTGTTTGAAAAATGCAATGGTGTCTACTGAAAACTCCACCCAAAAAATCCTTCAAAAAGCGCATTTTTGGAAACTTCACGAAAATACCCCTATCAATGAAAGACAGCGACTAATCCTCAATAAACTCTTTGACGGATTTGATGGGAAGTTACAAACTTCAAAATGGGCTAAAATCACAAAAACATCAACCGATACCGCTTTGAGAGACATCAAAGATTTGATCAGCAAGGGAATTTTGCAACAAACTGACGAGGGTGGACGCAATGCAAATTATGAGTTAGTAAATTTTAGCTAAGTGTGTTCATAATCAATTCTTTGCGATCGAGTAAAAAACAGATTCGATGTATTCAATCCTTTCGCAATTGATAACTGTACTTGCTATTAATCAATCGAGTGGTCCAAAATTTCATCGTTTTCAAAATTTGAATCAGGAATGCGCATAAAATCATTTAAAATCAAAAAGCGCTTTTTATAGTCTTCGTTTC
>JADZFJ010000316.1 GCA_020849935.1 Crocinitomix sp.
TCCAGTGGTTAAGGTACCAGCTTGACCACTAGAAGCGGTTTCACTGAAAGATGAGGAAGCGGTTGTAAGCTCATCGAAATAGGCACCAAACATGGCAGTATCAGTGGCTAAACATTTATCGCGTAATTGTTTGGTAGATGTAAATGTAAAATTACCTCCACCATTATTTCCTGTATTTTGAAACATGGCATCCATCACCGCTACCGATAAAACGGCTTCTTTTCCAGATTTTAAATAAGTTGCCATTTCGGTTAACTGATCCAGACGTTCGATTTGTCCCGAGTAAGACACCGTATTATTTCCGCTTCCATCTGTAAAAGTGTAAGTGGTTGGTACTTCAAAAGTTGGATAGATACAAGAGCCATCATCTTTTTTAGCTTCTTCGTTATAATTGGTGGCCAATACATCTGTGCACCCCTCTTTTTTGCATGCAGTTGTTGAAAGTAGGAGTAGGCTTGTAATGCCAATGAATTTTATATTTTTATTTAGAATCATTATAAATTAGATTTAGTTGGGGCAAAATTACTTCTTAGATGTCCTTTGCACAATACCATGTTTGGGGTATTTTAAGAAAAGCCAACAAAATCACCTAAAAAAGGTATCGGAAGAAATTGTTTTGGGAAATTATTCGACCACTATTTCATCTGCAAAAATCCAAGATGGATAACCAGCACCCAAATGCCAATCAGGGCAAAAACCTCTGTTTTTAGCTTCGATTTTTAAGTACCTTGTGTCTATCGCTTGTGCGCATTTGAATTCTTTAAGAATTGCACCATACGAATCAATAGGGGTGGAGCTTTTTTCAGCGTGAACGGTAAACCAATTAATTCCATCTGACGAAACCATAAAACTAACTTCCGCTGGCATCCAAATCCATGATTTAATATCTTGTAAAAATCCTACTTTAATGGAGTTGATTTTTTTCTTCTTGTTGAAATCGATTTCAACTGATACATCTTTGCCATAATATCCCTGCCAAGCGCCTGTTCTAAAATCTGCACCACCTCTCAATTGGTCGATTAATGCCCGATCTCCTCCTGCCGCATATTGATTGTCATAAGGCACATTGATTTTAATATTCCAATCGGAGACAATGCGTTTAAAGTTGCCTTCGACAGGATAACTCGCTGCGCCTTCATAAAATGAGCGAATTATTAATTGGGTAGAGGCTTTTAATTTAATTGGTTTGCGATATACAAGCGACTTCTCGGTTGGAATGGAACCATCGGTGGTGTAACGAATCGTCACTGGTAAATTTGTATTTGCTGAGAGTTCCACTGATTTTTTCTTGTCAAACACTGGAATTGCATCTTGAATTACAGGAGATGGAACGAGCTCTGAATGGTCGATTGATGAAATTGGAAATTGTTTTTTTACCGTGCTTGGTCTGGCGTCCATGACAAATAAGATTTCGCCTCCTTGCATTATTTCATGGTGGTAGATGAAATTCCGATCTAATTCAACCCCGTTCAAAAAGATCTTTTTTACAAATGAATTTCCAAGAATAAAATTTTCTCGTCGCATGGTAAAGACCTTTCCATTTTCAAGGTGAATTTTCGCGGAGTCTACAAAAGGTGTCCCAGTTAAATAGACATCACTACCAGGCGCATACGAATAAAACCCTAAGGCACTTAAAACATACCACGATGACATTTGTCCGCAATCCTCGTTTCCACTTAATCCATCAGGTTGATCTGAATATAAAGTGGTCAAAATTTGATTCACGTATTTTTGTGTTTTCCACGGCGAATTAGTGAAATTGTAAAGATAAGCCATGTGATGACTTGGTTCGTTTCCATGCGCATATTGACCAATCAACCCTGTGATGTCTGCTTGTTGTCTCCCTGTGGTGACAGAAGATGCTGAAAATAAACGATCCAACCAAATTTCTAAACTATCCCTTCCTCCAATAAGTTCAATTAAACCGTCCATGTCTTGGGGTGCAAATAAGGAGTATTGCCACGAATTTGCTTCGGTATAATCAAACGTCACTTCATCTGGGCGGAAGGTACTTTTCCAACCTCCATTAAATCGCGGTTCCATGAATTTAGAAGCCACATTAAAATGATTTTTGTAAAACTGCGCTCGTTCGTAAAAAACGGACGCAATAGAATCTTCGCCTAGAGAATCAGCAAAAATCGCAATACACCAATCATCATAGGCATATTCGAGCGTTTTTGAAACCGATTCTGATTCATCTTCAGACGAGATATATCCACGTTTGTGATAAAAATCTAACCCTAAATGATGTTGTTCGGCGCTTTTCACCATGGCTTCTAACGCTAGTTTTGTGTCAAAATCACGAATGCCTTTTATGTAAGCATCTACAATTACTGGCACGGCATGATAGCCAATCATACAGCCTGTTTCATTGCCCGCCAATTCCCAAACTGGTAATAAGCCTCCTTCTTGGTATTGCGCTAAAAATGTGCGAATAAAATCAACCGTTCTGTCTTCTTGAGTGATGGTATACAAGGGGTGAGCGGCTCGAAAGGTGTCCCAAAGCGAAAAAACGGTATATTGCTCATGTGATTTACTTTGATGAATTTGCTGATCACGTCCTCTATATCTTCCATCCACATCTGAAAAGAGATTGGGCGAAAGATAGGCGTGATAAAGTGCCGTGTAAAAGGTGGTATTTATTTTAGGACTCTTGGTGTAAATCTCGATTTTTCCCAATTCGTCGTTCCACAAATTTTGGGTTTGATTTTGATAATCAGCCAAATTCCACGAAGGCATTTCAGCTTTAAGATTCTTTTTTGCTCCTTCAATGTCTACTCCTGAAATGCCTACTTTTACCTTAAGTTCGCGCTTATTTCCTTTAAATTCAAGAATTAGTTTACTTGGATTTCCTTGTTTGTTTTTTTTGAATTCGGAGGATACGGCAGCTTCGGAAAACTGAACCACAAAATAAAAATGTTGTTCGGTTGCCCACGCGTTCGAAATTCGTTTACCAACAAGGGTCGAATCATTCAGCAAAATCAAATCTGATCCTAACAATAAGTCACGGTGTTCCAAATCAATAATTACTTTTTTTGGTGTATTTTCTGGATACGTGTATGAATGAAATCCACAACGTGCAGTGGTCGCCAAATCAACTTGAATTTGATCGTCGATAAGAAAAACACTGTATTTTCCGGCCTGTGCTTGTTCGTTCGAATGGCTGAAAGATGAACCATAACCCGCTTGACCATTGGCCCCATTTTCCCAGTGATTTTCGCCAGTAAAAGGCATAATTAATAAATCGCCGTAATCTGGAACGCCTGTACCGCTCAAATGAGTGTGAGAAAAACCGTAAATGACTGAATCGGTATAATGATAACCACCACAACCATCCCAACCTTCTAGTCGTGTGTCAGGTGATAATTGAATCATCCCGAACGGCGCAGAAACACCGGGATACGTGTGGCCGTGACCTCCTGTACCTACAAACGGATTTACAAATGAATAAAAGGGCTTATCTTGACCAAAAGCGGACGAAAGAACAATTCCCAAAAAAGCGATTAGAAATCGTTTCATACGCCTTAAAATTAGGTTAATGCAATTTTTAATTGTGAATTTATTGCCGCAACGGCGCCTAAAATTCCACTGTTTTGTTGATTCAAAATAGAAATGCGCACTTGAGATTTGTCGTGCAGATTTGGCAATAAATATCCTTTGAGGTGTTTTTCCACCTTACGTTTTAACAGATTCCCATTATTAGAAATTCCTCCTGTCAAAAAAACGCATTCTAAATCTAAAATATTCATTAAATTGGAGATAGAGAACGCCAAATCTTTTCCAACCGAATCAACCACTTCAAGCGCTACAGGGTCTTCTTTTCGCGCGGCTTTAAAGATTTCAGTGGGTGTTAAATCACTTGGTGGTATGAGGTTGAGGATCGAGCTCCCACTGCTAAATTCGAGTTTTTCTTTGGCAGTATTTACAATTCCATCTTTCGCAACATAGGTTTCCAAGCATCCATGATTTCCGCATTTACATTCACGTCCTTCGCGTTGAATGATTGAATGTCCGATTTCACCAGCCAAGCCATTTTTTCCTAAGACCAATTGATCATTGATATACATGCCCATCCCAACTCCAGTGCCCAACGTAATCACGGCAAAATTGCTCATTTCTTTGGCTTCACCATAAAACTTTTCTCCAAGGGCCGCGGCATTTGCATCGTTAATCACAAAAACGGTTCTGTTGAATTTTTTAGTAAAGATGCCATTTAAATCCACAACATCTCCCCAATTCATATTTGGTGCAAATTCAATACATTGTGTGTTTTGATTCACACTCGGGGCACCAATTCCAATTCCAATAAACTCTCCCTTTTTTTTGACGTCTTCAAAGATATAATCAGCTAATTCTTCGGCTGTTTTCATGTTTTCAGTTGGAATTGAATTTTCATATAAAAACGCTCCGTTTTCACTTACAATTCCAAAACCAATGTTAGTTCCCCCAATGTCGATCCCTAAATAATTACCCATAGTTTCACCAAAATTCTTCTGTTTCAAATCCAAAAAGAGGGTGCAAAGATACGAAATAAATCCTTCGGGTCAATCAATTTAAATCAGGGAATTTCGAGTATTTCGCATTTTTAAAACGGTTTCAATTTTAAGTGATTTCATCACCAAATCAAAGAGGCACAAATTTAGCTTCCGTTAATTTAAGTTTTCTAATTGTTGGGATTGAATAAAACTATGTAATTTTACCACCTATAGTGTCAGATTTTTTTACGAAAATTGAAAATTAATGAGGATCTGTTAAGGGTTTAATGGTATGTGTGGAATCAATGGTATTTACAAGTATGCAGGTAATTCATATTCGAAAGATTTGATTACCAATATGAATCAGGCACTTGAACGAAGAGGTCCTGATGCAGATGGTGTTTACACCAATAAATATGTACATTTTGGGCACCAACGATTAGCAATTATTGATTTAAATCCAGCATCCGATCAGCCTTTTATTTCTCATGACGGCAGATATGTGTTGGTTTTTAA
>JADZFJ010000317.1 GCA_020849935.1 Crocinitomix sp.
AAGAATTTAGTGAAGATTTGGGTGTTTTACGCACCCAAGAATTATTAGCTGCCCGCAAAATTGACCGCGCAAAACAATTTTTTACTCGAGCTGTCGATTTTGGTTATTCCAAATCAGCCGACGAAACCCTACAAAAATGGGGCAAAGCTGAAATGTTAGCCGATGTTGTTTTAATTATTCGAAAATTTAAACCGGATGTCATTATTACCCGTTTTCCACCTGACGAACGCGCTGGGCATGGGCATCACACCGCCTCTACCCTTTTGGCACTGGAAGCATTCGAAAAAGCAGCCGATCCATCTTACCTTCCTAACCACGTAGCGGAATATGGAACGTGGAAAACCACCGCTATTTATTGGAATGCAGCCGCATGGGCCGACAAAGAAATCGCCACAAAAGCATTGAACAATCCTGATTATTTAATTCAAGACATTGGTGGATATAATTCACTTTTGGGTCAATCTTACAACGAAATTGGCACCCTTGCCCGCAGTCAACACAAATGTCAAGGTTTTGGAGCAATTATCGAAAGAGGTTCAACCCTCGAATATTTTCAATACCTCGGAGGAGAAAAATTAAAATCCTCTTTCTTTGAAAAAAATACTGCCAATTGGACAAGTTTAGTTTCGGCACAATTTTCATCTGATTTTGATCAACTATTGTCCAGTTTTGATTTTGTAAACCCCGAAAATAATGTCTCTAAACTCTTGTCCTTGCGAAAAATCTTAACAGAGATTCCAACCGTCAAATTTAGTGACCTTAAAAAAGAAAAAATCGCGCAATTAGATCAAATAATTGTGGCTTGCTTAGGTTTACATATCGAAGTGGTAGCAAACGATTATGCAGTTCCGGTAGGTGAAAAATTTACCGCAAGTATCAACCTCCTAAACCGATCAAACAAAGTGATTCAACTCGCTAATTTAGGAGGAAGTGCTGGTGTCACCGTTTTGACAAAAGATGAATTAATCAAAAAAGAAATCACCCTTACGAACCTTGAAAATTTAAGTATCCCTTACTGGTTAGAAAAACCATTTACCGATCGTTTTGACGTGAGCAATCCTGCCCAAATCGGCTTGGCAGAAAATCAACCAACATTTACCTACGCCATTTCTTTTCTTTTAGATGAAGAAAAAATTGAACTCAATGTCCCCATCACCTATAAATGGCGCGATCCATCTTTTGGTGAACGACGACGAGAAGTGATTTCAACACCTGATTTTACGGTAAATTTTGAACAATCTACCTTAGTAATGAAACCAGGTCAAGTCACCACCATCAAAATAAAAATTCACAGTTTTAAAGAAAATCTAAACGATAAGCTGATTCCAGTCGTCAGTGAAGGTTGGCAAGTTTCTCCTTCCATCATCGAAATTCAAACCAAAGAAAAACATGAAGAAATTTGGAAAGAGCTCACCATTCGATTAAAAGGATCGAGCAATAAAGGGGTTTTATCTTTCAAAAATTCGGCAGGTAAACCTCTCAAATCGCATACAGAAATTGCTTACGACCATATTCTAACTCAACTTATTTTAAAACCGGGACAATTGGAGTTAGTGCCTTTGGATGCGACCATTATTCCTGGAAAAGTGGCGTATATTAAAGGAGCAGGCGATGCTGTTCCACAAGCCATTCAACAATTAGGCTTTGACGTAACAGAGTTCACCGTTGCCGAACTTGCCACGGTCAATTTGAATGAATTTAAATCAGTTGTTATAGGAATTCGAGCGTATAATGTCTCACCAGAACTGCATAATTTTGACAAAAAACTCAGCGATTATGTCTTTCAAGGAGGTAATTTGGTGATGCAATACCAAACTTTTTCACGAATTCCTGAAGAAAATAAATATGGTCCTGTGAGCTTTGAAATCTCCCGAAATCGTGTGACAGAGGAAGATGCGAAAACCGTTTTCTTAAGCGATCATGCCCTCCTAAAAAAACCAAATGTCTTAACTGACAAAGATTTTCAAGGGTGGGTACAAGAACGAGGTTTGTATTTTGCCACCAATTGGGATGCAAGTTTTACCCCAATTTTAGGTTGGAACGACCAAGGTGAAGAAATGGACAAAGGGGCTTTAATTGTAGCCTCGCACGGAAAAGGGCAATTTGTTTATACCGGCATTTCGTTTTTCAGGGAACTACCGAACGGTGTGCAAGGGGCTTACCGACTTTTTGCAAATATCTTAAGTTACCAAGCACAATGACAGAAGACAAGGACAACACCAATTGGAAAGCTTGGTATTGGGGAATTTTCCTCTTTTTCGTGGCACAAGTCGTTGTGTTTTTAATCATCTCAAATCAATACGATAAATGAGTTGGATTGATTGGTTAGTGTTAAGTGTCACGCTTTTTGTGATTGTTGTTTACGGTGCTTGGAAAACTCGTAAGAACAAAGACTTAGAGGGTTATTTACGTGGCGATAATTCAGAAAATTGGTTTACCATTGGTTTGTCAATCATGGCCACCCAAGCAAGTGCCATCACTTTCTTATCTGGGCCAGGTCAGGCGTATGATAATGGCATGGGGTTTATTCAAATCTATTTTGGATTACCTCTTGCAATGATTATAATTTCTGTTTTTTTTCTCCCAATTTATTACCGATTAAAAGTTTATACGGCCTATCAATACCTCGAGCAGCGTTTTGATGTGCGGATGCGAGCTATCACGGCTTTCCTTTTTCTTCTTTCGCGTGGGTTAGCAGCGGGAATCACGATTTTTGCACCTTCTATTATCCTTTCAACCCTACTCGGCTGGAATTTACAGTTAACCTGCGTGGCCATCGGAGGTTTGGTGATAGTTTACACGGTTTCAGGAGGAAGTCGTGCTGTTTCCTTGACACAAAAATGGCAGATGGGGGTGATTATGATCGGGATGTTTGTGGCATTTTATTATGTGTTGGATAGTATTCCCGCCGGATTAAGTTTTTCCGAGAGTGTGGACATGGCAGGGAAATTGGGTAAAATGGAAGTCGTGGACACCTCATTTGATCTTTCAAATCGGTACACCATTTGGACGGGGATTTTGGGGGGAGTATTTTTATCACTTTCGTATTTCGGCACCGATCAATCACAAGTGCAACGCTATTTGGGGGGCAAATCGCTCAAAGAATCGCGGATGGGATTGATGTTTAACGGAATTCTAAAAATTCCTATGCAATTTTTTATCCTCTTCACGGGTGTGATGGTTTTTATCTCGTTCCAGTTTAACAAACCGCCAATTATTTTTAACGATACCAACGCCTTGGTTGAAATCAGAAAGGATAGCTCATTGGTGGTGATTGAAAACCAATACAATGCCGTTTATGCCGAAAAAGAAAAAGCCCTAATTGATTATTCTAATACGAATTCTGTCAATTTTGAGGACATAAAAACCCTTCAAACCAATCAAGATTCGTTGCGAGATGCCTATAAAAAGCAACTTAACAAATTAGACAACACCTACGAGGCTCAGGATCATGATTACATCTTTTTAACGTTTATTCTCGATTTTTTACCCAAAGGACTCATTGGTTTACTTTTGGCCATGATTTTTTCAGCAGCCATGTCTTCCACCTCAAGTGAATTAAACGCGTTGGCCTCAACCACCACCATCGATTTTTACAAAAAATTCTCACCCTATTCGAGCGATAAAAACGATCTTTTATTGAGTAAAATATTTACTATTTCATGGGGCATCTTAGCCATCATCGTGGCCCTAACTGCTGGCTTGTTTGACAACCTCATCGAATTAGTGAATATATTAGGTTCTTTGTTTTATGGAACCATCCTTGGGGTTTTTCTCTTGGCCTTCTTTTTTAAACGCGTTGGTGCACAGGCTGCTTTTATTGCCACCATCATATCGCAAACCACAATATTCATCATTCACGCTTTAAACGTTTCGAAAATTATTGATATTAGCTACCTGCTATACACCTTTATCGGGGTCTTTTTGGTGCTATTTTTTGGAATCATTCTTAATTTAATATTTACAAACAAACAAAATCAACAATGAAAAAGTTAATTTATTTATTCGCTGCTAGCCTTTTGGCAGGCACTTCAATCGCGCAAGATTTGCCACAACCAAGTCCATTATCAAAAGTGGAACAAACCGTTGGTTTAACAAAAGTTTCCATCGAATATTCACGCCCAAGTGCAAAAGACCGTGTAGTTTTTGGCGACCTTGTTCCTTATGGTGAGGTTTGGCGATTTGGTGCAAATTCATGCACAAAACTCACCAGCACCACCGATTTAAATTTTAGCGGACAAATTTTAAAAGCAGGTACCTATGCTATTTTTGCCATCCCTTCTAAAGGAGCTTGGAAAGTGGTGATTAATTCAGATGCTGCTCAAAGTGGAACATCCAGTTACGATGCTGCCAAAAACTTAGTGAGCTTAGATCTAAAAACTCAAGAAAATCCATTTACGGAAACATTTACCATTAACATCTCTAACCTCACAAATTATGGGGCAAATATTTCGGTGATGTGGGAAAAAACCCGTGTGGAAATTCCTTTTACAGTTGACACAGATAAAATAGCCGAAGAAAACATCGTAGCCGCTTTTGCAAAAGGAGAAGAGTTAGAAAAAGTTTATTACAAAGCTGCTAACTACTATTCAAAATCATTAAATAACGACACAAAAGCCTTGGATTATGTGGCTAAAGGATTAGCGATTAAAGAAACCTTTAATTTATATTTCTTAAAAGCACAAATCCAATTCAAACAAGGTGACACAAAATCAGCTATTGAAACTGGAGAAAAAGCTTATAAAATGGCGATAGACTCCGATTCAAAAGGATGGGCAGAATTTATCAAAGAAACATTAGACGAGTGGAAAGCTAAAAAATAATTTCCCCCTTTTCAAAAAGAGGCGATTCAGAAATGAGTCGCCTTTTTTGTTTTCTAATGCTCCACTCGAAGCAAAATTTTCTTTTTTTGGTAACTTTTACATCGACAAACTTACTTTTATTAAAAGTGGAAATCGGATTGATTTACTAATCCAAATTTGCAATCCATTTTTCGCCAATGATATTTCAAAAAATGTAGAAAACGTTTATATTTATAAAAAAATACGGCAATCAGTTCTTGCTGTATGCAATTAAAATCAATTTCATCGAGACTTACCTTGAAAAATGGAAAACAACATCATACTATATAGCAATGAAAATGAAAAAGTAAGCATTAATGTTACTTACTTAAACGACACTTTTTGGATGCCGCAAAAGGCAATTGCAGAATTGTTTGGCGTTGAAGTTCCTGCAATAAATAAGCATTTGACGAATATTTATGAATCGGTTGAGTTAACAAAAGGGGCAACTATTTCCATTATGGAAATAGTTCAAAAAGAAGGTAACCGAAGTGTGAAAAGAAAAATTGAGTTTTACAACCTCGATGCCATTATAGCCGTAGGATACCGTGTAAATAGCAAACAAGCCACTCAATTTAGAATTTGGGCAACAGAAACGCTTAAAGAATTTATCATTAAAGGGTTTGTGCTCAACGATGAAATGTTGAAAAATGGTAAACCCTTTGGAAAAGATTATTTTAATGAATTATTGGAACGTATTCGCGAGATACGCTCCAGTGAACGCAGAATGTATCAAAAATTAGGAGATATTTTTGAGCAATGCAGTGCTGATTACAATGCAAAATCAGAAGAAACTAAATTGTTTTACAAAATGGTGCAAAACAAACTTCATTTTGCAATTACAGGTAAAACTGCTGCCGAAATCATTCACAGCCGTGCGGATAAATCGAAAGAAAATATGGGATTAACATCTTGGAAAAATGGCCCAAAAGGTAAAATATTAAAAACGGATATTGGAATTGCCAAGAATTATTTACAAGAAAACGAAATTGGCGATCTTAACTTGTTGGTATCAGCTTTCCTTGATCTGGCCGAATTTCAAGCACGTCGTCAACAAATTATGAAAATGAATGACTGGTTGGAACGAACCAATAAGTTTTTAGACAGCAACAATCTAGAAATTCTCCCAAATGCTGGTCTAATTAGTCACGATCAAGCTATTGAAAAGGCCCTCACTGAATTCGAACAATTTAGAATTGAACAAGATAAAAAATACATTTCAGATTTGGACAGAGTCTTGGAAAAATTCAAAAGCAAAAATTCGAGTAATTAATTAACAGAAATAGACATACGTGGGTGATTCTGTTATTTCAGTGCGATACAAAAAAAAAGACGTACCCATGCGGATACGTCTTCTAATTCAAATTTAAAAAAAATTATTCTTTTACAAATTTCACTTGACTGATGCCTGAACTGGTTTTAATCGTCATTAAATAAAGCCCGGCTTTCAAATTTTCGATGGAAATATTTTTTTGCGTTGCGGTTTGTACCAATTCTCCTTGAAGGTTGTAAATTAAAACCGATTCAATATTTTCGTTCACTTGAAGGGTAATGAATGTCGTAGCAGGATTTGGATAAAAGGTGGATTGAATTTGACCGTTTTCAACTACACTATCAGTGGATTGAGTTAATTTTAAAATAAAAGC
>JADZFJ010000318.1 GCA_020849935.1 Crocinitomix sp.
GGCTGAGCAAGATCAAGTGTGGGTTGGAATGGCCAAAGAGACCGCGCATCAATTAGGAACCCCCATTTCGTCATTGATGGCGTGGAGTCAATTATTGGACGCTCAAGGGGTGGACAAAGAAATAATTACGGAAATAGATAAAGACATCGAAAGGCTCTCCATGGTGACCAATCGGTTTTCTAAAATTGGCTCCGAAGCGATGTTGGTTGAAGAGAACATGGTAGAAATTCTCAACCAAATTATCGACTACCTGCGCAAACGGATTTCCAAAAAAATTATCTTACATTTTGAGCCAAAAGAAGAAGTTATCGTGGCGATGGTAAACCGCTCATTGATTGATTGGGTCTTTGAAAACATCGTCAAAAATGCGGTTGATTCTATGGATGGAAACGGACAAATAACCTTTACCATCGAACAAATTGAGGCCTCTGTGCAAATCGAAATTAAAGACACTGGAAAAGGAATTCCTGCCAACAAATTAAAAACCGTTTTTCAACCGGGGTATACCACTAAAAAAAGGGGATGGGGCTTAGGTCTTTCGCTGGTGAAACGTATTGTCGAAGATTTCCACAAAGGCAAAGTGATTGTGGCTCATTCAGAATTGGGCGTTGGTTCTACCTTTCGAATTACGTTGAAGGTTTAAGGTTTTGGCGCAATTAGAGTTAATTCTCCAATCTAAAACACACTTGATTTAGTGTCCGCTCAGTGTTAAACGCATCATGATATCTGTTTGTTCGTCGTCACCAAGTCTAAAAATATGTTTGTCGAATTCCAAAAAACCATTTTTCTTGTAAAAGTTAATAGCGCGAAGATTTTTTTCCCACACACCCAACCAAATATATCCCGCTTTTGTTTGCTTCGCGATATCGATGACCTTGTTGAATAAAATTTGTCCGACCTTTTTACCATGAAAGTCTTTGAGAACATAAATACGTTCAATTTCAAGTGCTGATTTGTCCTTTATTTCGGTTTGTGCAGGTCCAAAATTGATTTTTAAATAACCGATCACTTTGTTATCGGAGCTTGCAAAATAGAATTCGGAATTTTCGTCTGACAGTTCAACTTTGAGTTGGTCAACACTTAGGTTATTGTCGAGATATTTTTGCATGTCATCGGCCGCATTGTGGTCTGCAAAGGTTTCAAAGAAAGTTTGTTTGCTGATTGTCTGAAGTTCGACAAGGTCGGCAATTGTTATTTTTCTGATGACAATTTTATCCATATCATTTGGAAGCATTTGTTAGCAGCGATGTGCCTTAACTGCGTTCTTGACACAATTCAATCAAAACGCTATTGGTTGATTTAGGATGAAGAAATGCGATTCGTTTATTGTCCGCACCAAATTTTGGCACTTCGTTAATCAAAATAAATCCTAAATCCGTTAATCGTTTCATCTCAAAATCTAAATCAACTACTTCAAAGGCGAGGTGATGGATTCCTTCTCCTTTTTTTTCAATGAATTTGGAGATTGGACTTTCTGAATTTGTTCCTTCTAAAAGCTCAATTTTAACATCACCTGATTTAAAAAAGGAGGTCATCACGCCTTCGCTTTCCACCCCTTCTGTCTTGTAATGAGGACTGTCAAATAATGCTGCAAACAATTCATTTGAAGCCGCCAAATCTTTTACTGCAATACCAATGTGTTCTAATTTCATAACATCACTTCTTCAATAGACAAAAAAAATCCGCTCGTGTAGGAGCGGATTTAGTATTTTAACGAGCATTAAAATTTAGATTTTAATGAATTTATCCGTTTTATTGTCGTAATTAATATAATAAGATCCCTTTTTGAGGTTGGTACAATCCACCTCAGAACCCACACCTTTTTTCACGATATTCCCGTAGGCGTCATAAATTTCATATTTTGTTTCGATTGGTTTTCCATTCGAGGTAAACGTTACCGAATTTTTAACCTTAACTGGTGACAAAATAGGTTCTACAATCGCTGCATTTACAAAAGTAATTGTTTCAGAAGGACGTTTTTTACCAGTGTGGTCGGTTTGAACAACACGTACTTTGTTTTCACCTGAATGTGGAGAAACATTAAAAGAGTATTCATTTAAAGAAGGATTTCCAAGTCCATCTACTTCACCAATCACCACCCATTTGTTCCATCTAAATTGTTCAACTACAAAAGGTAATTTTCCAGACTCTCCAGTGGTGGTCCAAATTAATTTACCCTCAGGTGTACATTTAATGCTCTGAATTTCGAAGGTACTTTTTGGTAAAAGAACTTCTGGATTTAAAATTTTAGGTTTACAATTTAATCCATGTTCTAAAACAATAAAAACAGGATCACCAATTTTTAAGCCGAATGATGAAAAATCTATTTCAAATGCGCTTGATTGAAGTCCATCCACAATAGGGTCTCCGTTAACGGTAGCCTTGGTGACACAAAAACCAAATCCATCCTCATCCTCCGGATTCTGAACATAAATATTTTTGCCTTGATAATGTCCTTCCAAGGATAAATCAGCCCGTGAAACGAACGATCCGCCAAGGAAAATAAGTAGGAGTAGTATAGTATTTTTCAAGTACATTTCGCAATTATGCGTTTAAATTTCATAATTAAGTGCAATAATAATGGTTACTTTAGTAATAAACAAGTTATCCACCATTTTTTTTTCAATTATTAACATGTTTTTAATATTATTTTCCCCAAATAATGGAAGAATATAAAAAATCGGTTATATTTGAACGAGCGTTAATGAAATAAATTTAAGTTTTTAATTGCCATGAAGATACCTTACAAATTATTTATTCCTCTCGTTTTTTTATTCGTTAGTTGTGGGGGCGATTCGACTGATACTGAAACGACAGACGAAGCTACTGTTCCTACAAAAAATGGCGGCGTTTTCCGAATGAGTATTGGTAGTTTTTTCAAATGTGTTCATGTGAATGAGGTACAAAAACACGAAGAATCACAAGTTTATTGGCAAATATTTGAAGGTCTTGTAAAATACAATTCCGAAACCTTAAAAATCGAACCTTCATTGGCTAAAAGTTGGGAAATTTCTCCTGATGGATTGATTTATACTTTTGTCCTAAGAGACAGTGTTTTTTTTCATGATAATGCGTGTTTTAAAGATGGGAAGGGTCGCCTAGTGACGTCGGAGGATGTGCTGTATTCTTTCCAACAAATTTATGATCCGAAACCAACCAATACCAGTTATTCTATATTCAAAAACACCATTAAAGGAGGTAATCAATTTCACGATGGTGAGGCACAGGAAATTGAAGGCATAAAAATAAATGGCAACGAAATTACCTTCGAACTTGAAAAACCTAGTTTGGCTTTTATTCAAAAATTAGCGAGTGTATTTGGTTCGATTATCGCCAAAGAAGCAACCGAAGCTGCTGAATTTATTCCCGTTGGGACAGGGCCTTTTTTCTATGACAGCAAAAATTCAACCTCAAGCAAAATTCGACTTGCAAATAATAAAAATTACTACGGAAAAGATGAGGAAGGCAATAAACTGCCTTATTTGGACAGTACTGTTTTTGTTTATTTTGAGAATTCAGATGATCAAATGGATCTTTTTTGGGATGGAAGCTTAAGCTATGTGAGCAAAGTTCCAATCACAAAAATATCGGAAGTATTGGAAGAAAAAATCAATGATTTTGAAAGTAAACCACCGAAATATATTCTCATTAGCGAACCGGAATTAACAACAACTTACCTCGAGTTGAACATGCAAACACCTATCTTGAAAAATGTGAAGGTGAGACAAGCATTAAATTTGGCCATTGATCGTGAAAAATTGGTGAGTAAGATCCTTAAAAATCAAGCCTACGAAATTGGAAAATTTGGGCTGGTACCTCCACTGCCAAAAATCTTTGAAGCCTATGATTTTGAAGGAGTCGAAGATGTGTCATACACCTTTAATTCGGCACGTGCAAAAGAATTGTTGGCCGAAGCGGGTTATCCAGATGGTAAAAATTTTCCAACCTTAGAAATGCAATTTAAAGCAGGAAGCACCGATTATTTGATTGCTTCTGAAATTCAAAACCAATTGCGTAGTGTGCTTAATATCAATATTGACATCGAAGCAATTGAGTTCAACGACTTACTCGAAAACAAAGCGATGGGGAATGCCGATATTTTTAGAACAAATTGGGTGGGTGATTATACCAGCGCCGAAGCATTTTTGGCCAATGCTTATGGTAAATTTGTACCAAAATCTAAAAAAGAACCTTCCTATCTGAACAGTTCACGGTATCAAAATCCTGAATTTGATAAATTGTTTGAGCTTGGTGCAAATGAATTGGATCCGAAATTGGCAAATAAATATTTTAGCGACGCAGAAAAATTATTGATGCAAGATGCCGCTTTTATCATTCTTTGGTACAACGAAGATTTATCTTTGAAACAAGCAGCCTTAAGAGATTTCGGCACCAACAGTATTGGGTATATC
Source organism: Crocinitomix sp. (assembly GCA_020849935.1). GTDB lineage: Bacteria > Bacteroidota > Bacteroidia > Flavobacteriales_D > Crocinitomicaceae > Crocinitomix. Next base: position 4,413 of record JADZFJ010000318.1, read on the forward strand.
GACTTGAAAAAAGTGTTTTTCAGAACCCCAACTGCCGAAGAATTCGCGAGTAAATAAAATCTAAATGGCCGGAATATACGTGCATGTGCCTTTTTGTAAGGTCAAATGTCACTACTGTGATTTTCATTTTTCTGTTCAACTTAAAAATAGACAAGAATTGGTAGATGCCCTGTGCCAAGAAATTAGGGAACGGAAAGATTATTTGGCGTCTGAAATCATCGAAACGATTTATTTTGGCGGTGGAACTCCAAGTGTTTTGGAAAGTAAAATGATCGATCAAATCATGACCACCATTCACGAAAATTTTGAACTTTCCGAATCTCCAGAAATTACCTTCGAATGTAATCCTGATGATATCACACAGGAGAAATTAATGGATTTTAAAACGTTTGGAATAAATCGGTTAAGTATCGGCATTCAGTCGTTTGATGACAATGTGTTACGATTTATGAACCGAGCGCATTCGGCAGATGAAGCCAAAAATGCCGTCATCAACGCGCAAAAATTTGGGTTTGATAACCTTACCTTAGATTTGATTTATGGGGTTCCAGGGTCATCCATGACTTCTTGGAAAAAAGAATTAGCCTTGATGGATTCACTTCAACCGCAACATTTATCGGCTTATTGTTTAACCATCGAACCAAAAACCGTTTTTGGGAAATGGAGTAAGCAAGGCAAACTTACCCCAACCGAAGATCAAGAGAGTATTACACAATTTCAATACCTCATGGATTTTTGCGCGGACAAAGGATTCGAGCAATACGAAATCTCCAATTTTGCGAAAGAAGGATTTATCTCGCGTCACAATTCGGCGTATTGGTTAGGAAAAAAATACCTTGGCATTGGGCCATCTGCCCATTCGTATAATGGTTTGGAACGAAGTTGGAACATCGCCAACAACATAAAATATAGTCAACTGATTTCTAAAAACGAAACCTATTCAGAATCAGAAGTTTTGCAAGTAACCGACCATTTTAACGAATATATTCTCACCCGATTTCGTACCAAGTGGGGCGTAAATCTCTCCGATTTAGCCTTAATTTCTGCGCCTCTTACCGCCGAATTTGAGAAGAAAATACAATCCTACCTTGCTTCGGGGCATGTTTATCGTGAAAACAATACCTATTTGTTGACCACTTCTGGCAAATTCATCGCCGATGGAATAACCTCCGATTTATTTTCTTAAGTGCCTTTTGAACTTAATTCGCACTAAAAAAACTACTTTTGCTCAAAATTCCATGATGGCGGAAACATTACAATTAATAAAAGGTTCGAGAGAGGGAAGGTACAAAGTACTTCTCCCTCAAATCAGCGCATTGATTGCCGACGAACCTGATTTAATTGCAAATTGTGCCAACATCGTCGCCGCCTTACGCCAAACATTTGGATTTTTTTGGATTGGGTTTTATTTTGTCAATGACAAAGATAATTGCTTGGTGCTTGGGCCTTTTCAAGGCGACATTGCATGTACGCGTATAGGATTTGGAAAAGGCGTATGTGGCACAGCTTGGCAAAGGGCAGAAACTATTCTTGTCCCAGATGTCGAACAATTTGAAGGGCATATTGCATGCAGCAGTGCTTCAAAATCAGAAATTGTCGTTCCCATACTTTTTAATGGAAATGTGCGTTGTGTACTCGACATTGACAGTGATCAATTAGACGATTTTACAGAAATAGACAAACAATATTTAGAGGTGATGGCAACTAATTTTGCCTATCTTTTTTCAAATGGTTAAACACATTTCGCCATATTTTTTTGCCTTATTTGGGTTGATGCTTCTTGCTGGGTGCGCTCAAATTAATCCATTAACCGGCGGTGAAAAAGACCTGTTTGCTCCAAAGATTGATTCGGCACATACCTTTCCTTCCAATGGCCAATTGAATTTTCAAGGACAAGATATTGAAATTAAGTTTGATGAATACATCGTTTTGGATAAGCCGACGGAGAATATTATTATCACACCACAACCCAAAGTTAAACCAACCATCACGAGTAAAAACAAAAAGTTA
>JADZFJ010000319.1 GCA_020849935.1 Crocinitomix sp.
GTGTATGGGTCGATTACTGCGACTAAGAACTGAGGGTTAGTTGAACAAAAATTATATTCACCATACCCTAAATCTAAACTTCCATTAATGAGATACAAGGTGTAAGCAAATTGATAAAACCCAGTTGCATTACCATACACATCACATTCTAAGGTTTTAAACGATGGACCAAAACTACGTTGTCGCACTGCCCGATCGTAAATTAAAAAATCAAAATCATTGTTTTTATATTGAAAAAAATGATCTTGTCCCCAGCCCGTTTTTCCTTTAATATATTGAAACGAATGTTCGATCCAATAAAAACTACCGGTGTCCTCTACCGCCACACGCCAAAAATAGACGGTACTATCCCTCAAAATAAGTTGTTGAGGGACACCTGTGGTAGCATTCAACCATTGATTATAATCCACTTCTACCACCCCACCTAAGGAAGAAACAGAACTAAAGCGGTGTTGTGAACTATTAAATAAATCGGTCGTGTCAATTTCAAAACGATAAACCGCCATGTCAGCAAATGGATTGACGGTAGATGCTTTTAGAGAAATCGTGTCATTCGGGACCACGGCATAATCATACGGCCAAGCAGGATAAATTCCGTCGATATCAAATAACACTTGTTTCGAAGCCAAGTTATTATTGATTTCATCAAACTGCTCATCAATTCGCGTAGGAATATCCACCGAAGCAGAAAATGTATTTAAACCAACGCCCTCTAAATCGTAAAAAGGCAGGGTAAAAACAACCGTATCCATGTAATCAATTCCATGCACTAATTTTCGATACAGAGAATCACCACCGCCGTTTGGAAAAGTGCGCACCAATTCAACCTCAAACGTATCCAATACCGATTTTCCGAGGTTATAAATTACCACATGCACATCAATGGAATCTACCGACAAATCAATAGCTGCCGGGGTGACATATAAACTCGAATAATTAATTTCCAACTCAGGTTCCGTATGATAATTCAACCGAATGGCAGGATCTCCATGCAACGTCATTTGATTACAGACACTTTGTAATCCGAACGACATAAATTCAGATTCGATGACGCCAATCGTACTTTTTGTTTGCTCTCCTATCGTTTGTCCATAATTGCTATTGGCCATTTTTTCAAATAATACACGCGAATATCCATGCAAGGAATTTGAATAACCTTGTTTGACATTTGCCAAAAAAGCAATTGCACCTTTGTCTTGAATAAGCACATACTCTTCGGACGAGCTAAAATTTACAGGCTCAAAAATATTTCCGGTGAGACAAGCATTTCCTACCACAATGGGATATTTTCCTTTATTGTTCCATTTTTCAGGATTGTCGATATTTTGATCAAAACCTCCTGCCGAAGCGTGGCCAAAAAAGGTCATCAAGGAAACCCCATTGTCGATTACATCCGTGACCTCTTCTAAGACCGTTGGATCGACTGGATCAGAAACCGTTTTATAATAAGAGGTGACATTTCCACCAAATTGGCTGTCTTCGAGATCGATCTCATAATCTTCGAGATAATTTCTGAAGGTCGTTTGTTCTTCGGCTGTGCTTCCTCCTCCAAAATGCAAGATTTCTTTTTGCCACAATTTATCCTCCACCGAATAATACGAGCCTTGGTCTTGCGCCAATTCATACTCGTGAACCTTGCTTAAATAAACGACTACTTCATCGTTGTTTTTCGCAGCTAATCTTCCCGTTGGGATTAAAGGTTGCCATAAATTACCTTCTAATCGCGCGGTGATTAAATTGTCACTTGCTGGATATCCAAACGTTGGAACAAAACAAGCGTTGTAGGCAAGTGGACCTTGCCGCATTCCAACACCTGTGGCAATGTTTTCATTTGCCTCGCGAATTCCTTTGCCAATGATAAAAAGATTGGTTGGCTTTTCAGTTGCTTCGAGGTAAGCAAAATGGACAAAACGGCGAATTCCTAGAATATGTTTTTCTACCCCACCGACAAATTGAAAACTCAATTCCTTTTGGTTCACCAACACCACATTGTGCGACCCACCTGACAAACTTTGACGGTACATGGCATATTCGGAAGCGCCAGTCCATAATGAATCATGGGTAACAATTAGATAAGCGGCTTCGAAATTAGTTTCTGAAAAATTATTGAAATAACCCGTCCCATTCACAGCTTTAAAATCCAATGGAATCGTCATTTTAGACCCATCCAAAATCACAAAAGGCTGATTAACGCCACCCGTTGCAGTTGGCACTAGTACTTGAAAAGTAGCCCCAGCAGGAACAACCGGAATTCTTTTGATACTCGGACCTAAGACAAATGCCCAAGGAGATGACGAAACGAATGAAGTTAACGTATACCTGGTTTTTTCCGCAAGCGGATTAAAAGGAACGGTCATTTCGTAATAACTGGTGCCTTCAAGGATCGGTCGATGCGGATAGGTTAATTCGGAATACGCAACCGCTTGATAATCGGCAGAAACGCCTAGGTCGTTTACCAATTGATGCCGAATCCGTGTAGTACTTGTACCTAACGTCGTCGTTGGTATTTCGTAGGTGAGCACATTTTTTTGATACCCAATAAATACCGTGTCTTTAATCAATACATTCGTTAAACCATACTGCAACCGCAAATGATGATTCCCTGCCCCCGTGTAGGTTGAATTGGAGGCACCTGTCGAGACAGAAACCCCTTTTGTAGTAGGAGCACCAGGTCCGACGTAGGGATTTGTTGTCCCAATCAACATGTCATTATAATTCACTGCTGCCGCCATAAAAACCCGGTCGGTAAACCATCCTTCTCCTTCGGTATAAGTTGATTGCGATAACCCAGAAACCTTATTGCCCTCCATATACACGTTATGTGCTTCTTTGAAGGAGGTTTTCAAAAAATACAAACTGGGCGTGTAACTTGCAAAACTCACATCCGTTTCTCGCGTAATTCTTTTATTGTCAAGGGATGAATTCCATGTTAAAAAATAATGAATGGTATCACTGTAAAGTGGGTAGTATTCATTGGCAACGTAATTTGGGTCATCATAAAGCATCGAATCCAACCATGTTGTATTTTTTTCTCCATAAAAGACGATAAAATCGCCAGGGCCAAATGCTCCATCTTCTCCGCCTTCAATCCAAATCTGATGTTCTTTCTCATACCCAAAAACTTGATAATTTTCAGGAGCAATTGTTTCGACAGGAACGCCAGCTGCTAAAAGCAAATCGTAATCAAGACGATACACACCATTTTTGAAAACTTTGAAGGAATAATATTGTTGGTCGAAATTAATCCATTCGTTTCCAAATTGGGAAAAAACCAA
>JADZFJ010000320.1 GCA_020849935.1 Crocinitomix sp.
AATATGCTGAATCATTTCAGAAATGGCGGTTGGGTTTAAACTTCCATCGCCATTTACATATAAATTGGTATCGCCCATTGCTTTGTAAAATGCTGGGTTCATTACAAACATGCCAATATTTAAGATGCGGGTCACAGGATACACCATTCCATAATTAAAGAAGGCGTAAGAAATCATATAACCATACACCGCATTCACCACTTGATAATGTCCATTGTCACGGTACCAATTTACTTTTTCACGTTCTGAGAACATCATGTCCATCACCGTTTTATGCGCAGCTGGAGTGGCAATTGCGAAGGTGCTTTTCACCTCATACAAACCATCTAACACTTTTTCTTTCGGCCAAGCCAAGAGTCCATCAAAAAGTTTAATAATTTCAGTATTTCGCTGGGCAGTACTGTTGTCATTTTTCGCAAAAAACACCCCTTGAATTCGTTCTAATAAATCCATCAACTCGCCTTGTGGACAAATAAAAAAGTCAATTTTATACGTCAATTCTAACAATAGAAACGAAATACCCGCAGCCATTTTTTCCTGATCCAAACGATCAATATCCCTCCGTACCTCCTGAATCCAAGAGTTTAAAAAATCATATTTCATTGCTTGAACCGCAGGATCCATAGCAATTTTAGGCATTCCTTGTACTTCCTCCAAGCCAATAAATTGGCTGACCAATAAATCATCTTGCTGATCCGATTTTTTGGCCAATTCGGACAAACCAGCATATAATTTATGCGGCGACGCATCCATGGCATGAGAACTAAATTTCATACAGATCGTAATCCCTCGCAAGGCAAATTTGGAGTAGCTCAACGAATAATTTAACGTAAGCAATTTCCGCATCACTGGAATACTTGCCACATTCATTATCGCCAAATTAGAAGACGCCTTAAATTTTTTCAAATCACCTTTGCCAGTTATTCTTTGCGAACCTTGAATTAATTCAAATTGGACATAATCTGCACCACGTTCAATTTTAACATTGTCCACGTCCTCGTCCCGCAAATACATCAAAAAATAATAATAAACATCCAAGTAATTTTTGGCTTCAAATGCACGCATGGCCTTATCCCAATTCGCTAATTGATGAGCATCCTTATTAATATCAGAATACCTTCCAAAAAATAAAGAATTTGGTGTTTTTTGTACCGACTCAGCACCCGATATTGGTTGCGATTCGTCAGGTGTTGCGGACGATTTTCCTCCAAATAAATTTTTAAAAACTTACATAGGTTGATTTTTTCAAAACGAATATAATCAAACTTTTATCCAATCCAAAAAATAGAAACCTAATCTTTTAAAGAATTTAATAAAGAATAACAAAGCGCTGGCGCAAGCGTCCCCCTAGTTACCCTAACTAAGAAAAAAAGGCGCTGGCGCAAGCGTCCCGCTTGTGACAATAATTAAAAAAAATAGCCGTTGGAGAGGACGAATGCGACTTAACCTAATTGTTAGAAACTATCTATAGAACTCGAATCGTGGTGAAAAAACACGCACCACAGATAACGCAGATTCTCACAGATTAAAACGAAGGAAAAAAAATCTTTGTAAATATGTGTAAATCCGTGGTGAAAAAACACGCACCACAGATTACCCAGATTCTCACAGATTAAAATAAAGGGGGTATAAATCTGTGTAAATCCGTGGTGAAAAAAAACACGCACCACAGATTATCCAGATTAAAATCGATAGGACAAAAAAAATCCGCGAAAATCCGCGAAATCTGCGGGAGAAAAAAACTTTTAAGTAACTGCTGAAAAAATTATCGAACTTGAATAATTTGACCAATCTGCAATACATCCCGCTCAGTCAATCCGTTTAATTTACACAAACGACTTACGGTCGTATTATATTTCAAAGAAATCGTCCACAAACTATCGCCGCTTTTAACCTTGTGTGTACTTGCAGTTGATTTTGTTGCAGAACTGCTCGAAGAAGTCGCGCTAGATGCCGTAGTTTTTGAAGCGGTAGTGGTGGCAGTACTCGGATGAAAAACTCCACTGTGCACAAAAAAGTTATCATTCACCTGTTTCTGTTCAAAATCAAAAATTAATTCGGGATTAATTGGATTATCATAAAAGCGAACTTCAAAATGCAAATGCGATCCTCTAGATCTTCCTGTATTTCCTCCTAGTCCAATTGGATCACCCGCCTTCACATCTTGCATCGGATTCACAAATAATTTAGAACAATGTCCATAATACGTTTCTAAACCATTATAATGTCTAATCACAATTAAATTTCCAAAACCGCCGTCATTGTATTTCGAGTAACGAATTTTACCATCGAAAGCTGCGTAAATCGTATCGCCAGTTTCTAAGTCAATATCCACGCCATTGTGCATTTTTCCGTTTCGGTAACCAAATTGTGAAGTCATTAACCCATCAAAAGGCATAGCATAACTTTCGTGTAACGAATCTAACACACACATCCAAAGAGTATCTTTTAAACGAGAAACATCATTTGTTGAGCAAGTAATCACATCGTCATGGGTCCAATGAGATTTGTAGCCAAAAGCCGTGTCTTCACAAACCATTTCGTGAATTCGTTCGTTCATGATTCCTTCAAAATCTTCCTCACCAGCATAGCCCCAAGTACGGTCTGCATAAATCAACATCAGCCCGTTAGGAGTTTGAATACTGTCAATAGGGGCAAAAACACCTACTTGCGCGTTCACGTCCAATGCCAAAGCCAATACAAACGAGATAAATAGCAATTTTTTCATGGTTTTTTTATTTATCGGTAGCTACAAACTTACGCATTTAATCTTAATTAAGATATTAAACACGTTCTGTTAACAACTCTTTAACAGAATTTAACATTTCAAAAAATATAATTTTCGAAAAAAGGTTGACAATCAGAAAAATTGATGTACCTTTGCGCAAAATTTGCAGGAAAAGCAAATGCTTGGTAAAGGTTCATTGTCGCAAACATGAGAATTTAGTTGGAACCGACGCTAAGCAAAAGGTAAAAACTAAATTATTAGAGAAAATGAAATTCAGTGAATTAGGATTGAAAGAAAATATTCTTTCAGCAATTATGGAATTGGGGTATGAATCACCAACTCCCATTCAAGAACAAGCAATCCCTTATTTGTTAGAAAACGATGCCGATTTAATCGGTCTAGCTTCAACAGGTACAGGAAAAACGGCAGCTTTCGGGCTTCCACTCCTTAACAAAATTGATGTTGATTCAAAAAACACCCAAGGGGTAATTATTTGCCCAACGCGTGAATTGTGTATTCAAATCACTAAAGACCTCGATTCGTATTCAAAAAACATTCGAGGGATTAACATTGTGCCA
>JADZFJ010000321.1 GCA_020849935.1 Crocinitomix sp.
GCCTTAGGACTGCGGAGCCGAGTTTTCCAAGTTTCGAGTGTTTTAGGATGTTTTTTTTCTAAATAGGTACTAAACCCCAGTAAATCCGAAAAATAATAAAGCGCCGTGGCAGAAAACATCACCCCCACCATCGAAATCACCAATACAAGAAACAATTGATCGGGAAATAAGAGCGCCCCACAAATCACAAAAGGAGTACTCGGAATCAAAAAAAAGCCCCGCACCAGTGTCAAAATAATGTACACCAACATCATTTCATCACCATACGATTGAATAAATTCCTTAAGGTATTCAGGCGTCGCCACCGCAGGATTTTGAATATAAATGGCAATTAAAAAAACAATGAATAAAATCCACAAAAGATAAAATATTCGTTTGCCTGTTTTAACCATCCTGTCTTTTTTTTAAGTTCCCAAAGATAAGGGAATTTAGTTTTTTTAGGGGGGTGGGATTATGGAAAACAATTTCAGACAAAATTTTGGATTATGAATGTCCATTAACTAACTATTAGCGGTCAAACACCCTTTGGCGTGCTATTAAATTTTTGCTGTTCAACTTTTAAAAGATCGAATAGGTTTTTTTGTAACCTACAACATTAGGAAGTCACCGATTTCTCAATGGTTTCTCTCCCCAAAAAATCAATGATATCAAAAAATACCAACTCAACACAACTCCAACCACTTATCCCACTATTTTGTAGCTAAATTTGGGATTTGTTTTGTAGCTTTGAAGCTAATTAAGGAGATTACAGTAGATACTATCATCAATTTTATGACTCACCAAGAACTAGAGATTTTACTAAAAGAAAGGGCTAATTCACTTGACTTGAAAAAAATCGCTTTTGAAAATCTTGATAAAATTTTTATTGAAAATTCAGAAGTTAAAGGCTTTTTAGGAGGTTTTAGAAAGGAGGAAATTATTACCGCGTTTGATTATTTTGATTACAGGGTCGATGGCAGAAATAATAAATCGTTGATCATTACTAAAATTGGGTTGTATGTTGAAAATGGAAACTATGTCGACAAGCTACAACCGATCGGATATTATGAACTTGAAACAAATTTGGATGGTGATTTAATTGACGATTGGTTAGTAATCTCCAAAGAAAAGCATTTAAATGGCTTAGAAGTCATCGATCACTTTCAGCGAATGAATGAAAAACTGCCAAAAGAATATTTGAAAAGAAATCATATTCAATATGAGTTTGTTTCTTATATATCCCTTGTTGGAACCTTGTTTTTAAGCAAAGATTTCGAAGGTGCTGGACATTTCATTCGAAGAGCGCTAGTAAACATTGAAAGCATTGGAGGTGAATGTTTTGATAAAGTGTATCTAAAACATTCAATGAGTTTTTTGCAATTAATAGGGAATTATTTATGTACAAATGAGTTAGTTTCAGAAGATTTGAAAAATGTATTGGGTGAATTTAAAATCGATGATTCACCATTTTAACTCGATTTCAAATAAACATAGATTAAATCCCCTCAATCAACCGCCAAAACCTATTTCCAAACCCCAATTCACCCCCACACCATACTAATTCACCTTTTCAAATTTAACATCGTCCACAAAGAGGGTGAGTGGTTGGCTGGAACTATTTGCTGTGAGGCCTATTTCGCAGCTGCTGTACATGCCTTTGGTGCCTTGTTGGAAATAGAGGAGATCTTTTGGTAAGGTTGTGTTTCCGGTGGTGTTGATGATGAGTTCGCCGTTTTGATAGAGTTTGACGGTGCCTTCGGTTTTTTGGTAGAGTTTTATTTCCCAAACGATTTCAACCCATTCGTTTCGTGGAAATTCAACTTCTTGTCCTGGGGTTTGGAGAATGTCCTTTTCGTTAAAGTTATGTTCGATCCGAAGTTTATTTTCGACCATAGCGATGCGCATTCCCGGTCCTGCGCCAATGGCAGCTTGTTCTTCGATGTCCATTAAAAAAAGCCATCCATCCAAGGTGTCGGTGCTTTGTAGATAATACCAACCTGTTAACCGCACGGTTTCTCCTTCCCAAAAGGCCATTTTTTGTTTAGTCATGCTGCATTTGGAAAGGGTTTCATCTGTTGTACCGACTCCATAAAATTTTAAGGATTTATTGCCTGTATGTGCAAAGGTGCTGTCGACAGTGATATTGCTGCCTTCCAGGGTGATTTGGGTGTATGACCATAATTGATCTTCGGCTGGGAGGAGTTGTTGGTATTGAGAATAGGTTTCAAAATTATCTTCAAAATAATTGGGACCATCAAAGTATTTTTCTTTGCTACAGGCCAGTGTGATCAAGCACAGGGATAGGATTAGTGCAAGATTTTTCATTTTCCAGAATTTTTAAAGGTATAGCCAATACTAAGTCCTCCCCAATGTTGGAGTTGGCGGTCGATGATATAGGAAATGAGCGGGGTATAGGTGGCGCGATAAAACCAGTTTTTGGAGGGAGATTGATAGCGATAACCGATTGCTGCGGTGGTTAAAAAGAAAAAACTGCCTTTGGTGGTGATGGTGATGCCTTGGCCCAAACCGAGTTCTAATTTATGCGCATTTTCGCCCAAAAGTGCATTTGCCATGATTGGAAATACGATACCAACACCATTGTTTTTATCGATAGGTGCAAAGCTTAAGCCTAGGCGCCATGTGGCTTCTAATTTTGGTTTTTTTAAGAAGGTGGATTCGTAATTGAAAGATCCTAATCCACCACTTCCGGCTAATTCAAAAAAGAGGGATTTTCTTTTTTCTGTAGAATTTTGTGCCAGTAAGATTCCTGAACCGCCTAAAAATAGGGCTATTAAAAACACGTGTCTCATCGTTCGAATGGTTTGTTCATCACTAATTTAGAATAATTTTTCGGGTTTATTTACGTTCGATTAGCTATTTTTTCTCCTGTAGATTTCACAGATAAACGCAGATTTCCGTAGAGGTCTATTTTATACGTGCTGGCGCAAGCGTCCCGCTTGTGCCATTTAGATTTCTAAGATATTCGGAGCTGTAAATTACGCTAATACGTGCTGGCGCAAGCGTCCCGCTTGTGCCATTAAGATTTTCTATTACCTCGATTAGATCGGCGAACATCCGCACGATCGGTGCTATCAGCGTTCTATTAACTATTTTTTTTCTCCCGTAGATTTCGCAGATAAGCGCAGATTTCGGCAGAGGTCTATTTTATACGTGCTGGCGCAAGCGTCCCGCTTGTGCCATTAAGATTTTCTATTACCTCGATTAGATCGGCGAACATCCGCTCGATCGGTGCTATCAGCGTTCTATTAACTATTTTTTTTCTCCCGCAGATAGACACAGATTTTTTTCACCACGGATTTCCAAAGATTAATTAACGACCATTTTTTTGGTATACACCTCACTGGTAGTCAAATCCTGAACTACTAAAATATATACGCCAGCAGTAAATGTTGAAGCTTTAATTTCAATACTATTTCCTGTAACTCTGTCTTGAAAATAAACTTGATTCCCCAATAGATCAACAATATGTAACGAACAATTTTCGCTTAAACCTTCACCGAAATACACGGTTGTGGATTCACTAAATGGATTCGGATAAACCAATATTTGTTGTTGATTTGTTATCTCCACAATGCTCACATCATCAAAATGCAAGGTATTTACTGTTGTATTGGTTACGATTGCTGGATTATAATCAAAATAAATATTAGCCGTGTTGTAAATGCTTGTTCCAAGCGGTAAACCCTCATTAAGTTTTATTTCGTATTTTACAAACCCATGGCTAGCTTCTTCATTTACATTGCTATCAGGTAAGATGATGTCAATAAATTTAAAACTCACCTCACCTTCAGAACTTATATTTATTGACATGTCATGACTGTAAACAAGTGGAGTTAAGCTGTACCAATCAAGGTTAGGATCCAATTGATCCCTTATTATGACATTGAATGCTGTATCTGTTCCTGTATTTTGGAAACGCACCAAGTATTCTAATTTTTCAGTGGATGGTGGAATATAGCCCATTTCACCTTCACCGAATGGATCAGGAGTTTTGTCATTAGGATCGTATGCACAAGTAATAACTCGGGTAAAAGTTTCAACTGTGCTATACACCTCAACACCTGCCGAATCGACTCCGACAGTCAGCGTGCTCGATACAGTATCTGCCATACCATCTGGTGTCCCTACTTGCACTCTGATTACTTCATTATCAAAATAGAATAAGTCCTCATAATACCAATAAATATGCTGCCCTACCACTGAATCTGGTAAAATATTGGCAGAAACATAGTACAAGCTATCATCCAATTCTAAATGAACGAGGCCTGATGCAATCGTTGTTCCTGAATTTTGAATATTTAGAAAATAAGTTGTTGTATCGTTGCACCTCCGCCCTCCGAAGAATTCTGCATTTACTTCATAAATTGAGGTGTCTGGATACAGACCAAAGTCAAGGCTATCTCTAGGCTCATAGGCAATATCATTTATGATGGTGTAAATTAAAGAGTCTGAAGTAATTTCCCAATGTTCTCCCCAGAAAGGATAAATTTCATATACACCATCCACAAGGTATACTGTCGAGGTAGAATAGCTACCATCGGCTCCTGTGTTGCAAAATACCCCACCCGGATCAGAGCGTATTAAAGCCATATTTATTCCCTCCTCTCCAGGATCTTGAATCCCGTTCTCGTTCTCATCAAAATAAACGGTTCCCTCTATATCTATATCGGTTGGACCAATATCACCAGTACAACTTGTCAAAGGTCCACTAAAACAACTTTGTACTTCATCCGCACAAAGACCAGCAACATAGATATCATAACATGTGAGCTCATCTAACCCGGTCAGTTCACACAACACCTCTCCTTCAGTAATTATAACAGTATCTCCTTCAACACCTAGTTCAAATCCCGTTGGTCCGTATACAACAATCCAATCCGTTTCTACACCTCCAGCAAACCAGGCGATAATCATTTCATCCCAATCGGTAACGAAACTGGTTAGAGCCGAAGGTGTAGGGCAATAAAGATTCCCAAAATGAACATTAAAAACGATATCATCCGTATCCCAAGTATCGTCCATTTGAATAAAAACAGTTTCGCCGGCTATCATAAATAATGGGCCGTCTAAATCATTTGTAGAACAGTCATCTCCAGCGGCAGTTTTCTCAGTTACTAAACTTCCACAACTACCAGAATAAATTATTTTTTGTTTATTATCTCCTTCACCACAATGCTCGATTTCTAAATGCCCATCACATGGAGCTTCAAAAGAATACCAATCATCACCTAAGAAATTATTGGTAATATAGCCTATCCCTGCTTCAATTGGAACGGCGGTGGCGCAAGTTGGCCCACCAAAATATGGACCTACCTGGCCATAAGAGACATTCACAAAAGGGAATATAAATAGAAATTTAAAGATTGTGTCAAGTTTTTTCATAGCAAGTTTTTTTAACAATGGCCTTAAATAGAATGATTGATAGAACTTTAAATGGGCTGCGTTCTCTTTTATAGTAAGATTTTGCAGCAGTTAAATAAATCAAAAACCTAAGGCTTAATACAATTGGTTAGCAGGTTAACGTGAGAAGTTGGAAAAAGGTTGGGTCGGTTTCGAATTATTTTAACGGCTACCAAAAACTAACTACGTGATTTCTATAAGATTTATGTTAAAAGGGAAGTTTTTTTTCACCACAGATTTACACAGATTTTTTTTCTCCCGCAGATTTCGCAGATAAGCGCAGATTTCCTTAGATGTCTATTTTATACGTGCTGGCGCAAGCGTCCCGCTTGTGCCTTTAAGATTTTCTATTACCTCGATTAGATCGGCGAACTTCCGCTCGATCGGTGCTATCAGCGTTCTATTAACTATTTTTTTCTCCCGCAGATTTCGCAGATAGACGCAGATTTCCGAGAGGTCTATTTTATACGTGCTGGCGCAAGCGTCCCGCTTGTGCCATTAAGATTTTCTATTACCTCGATTAGATATGCGAACATCCGCACGATCTGCGTAATAATCGTTCTATTAGCTGTTTTTTTCTCCCGCAGATTTCGCAGATAGACGCAGATTTCCGTAGAGGTCTATTTTATACGTGCTGGCGCAAGCGTCCCGCTTGTGCCTTTAAGATTTTCTATTACCTCGATTAGATAGGCGAACATCCGCACGATCTGCGTAATTATCGTTCTATAAAATATTTTTTTTCTCCCGCAGATTTCGCAGATAAGCGCAGATTTCCGAGAGGTCTATTTTATACGTGCTGGCGCAAGCGTCCCACTTGTGCCTTTAAGATTTTCTATTACCTCGATTAGATCGGCGAACATCCGCTCGATCGGTGCTATCAGCGTTCTATAAACTATTTTTTTTCTCCCGCAGATAGACACAGATTTTTTTCACCACGGATTTAAACAGATTAATTAACGACCATTTTTTTGGTATAAACCTCACTTGTAGTCAAATCCTGCACTACTAAAATATATACACCAGCAGTAAATGTAGATGCGTTGATTTCTAAACTATTTCCTGTAACTCTGTCTTGAAAATAAACTTGATTCCCCAATAAATCAACAATATGTAACGAACAATTTTCGCTTAACCCTTCACCGAAATACACGGTTGTGGATTCACTAAAAGGATTCGGATAAACCAGTATGTGATGTTGATTTGTTATCTCCGCAATACTCACATCATCAAGATATAAGGTGTTTACGGTTGTATTGGTAACGATTGCAGGATTATAATCAAAGTAAATATTAGCTGTGTTGTAAATACTTGTTCCAAGTGGTAAATCCTCATTCAGTTTGATTTCGTATTTCACAAACCCATGGCTGGCTGCTTCATTTACATTACTATCGGGCAGCATAATATCATTAAAAATAAAACTCACCTCTCCATCAAAACTAATATTTATTGACATATCATGACTGTATGCAAGTGGGTTTAAGCTATGCCAATTAAGGTTAGGATCTAGTTGATCTCTAATAACAACATTGAAAGCGGTATCGGTTCCTGTATTTTGGAAACGCACCAAGTATTCGATGTTTTCTGTCGATGGTGGGATATTACCAAATTAACCTTAGCCTAATGGATCAGGCGTTTTGTCGTTGGGATCATAAGCACAAGTAATGACTTCATTTAAATATGCAACAGTGCTATAAACCTCAATATCCAACGTATCGACACTGACTGTCAGGGTGCTAGAAACAGCGTCTTCGAAACCATCAGGCGTACCCACACGCACGTGGATTATTTCATGATCAAAATAAAATAAATCCTCATAATGCCAATAAATATGTTGCCCCACTATTGAATCTGGTAAAATATTGGCAGAAACATAATATAAACTATCATCCAATTCTAAGTGAACGAAGCCAGAAGCTATTGTTGTTCCTGAATTTTGAATTGTTAACCAGTAACTTGTTGTATCATTACATCTACGTCCTCCACTGGTAAATTCACTCGTTACTTCATAAATTAATTCGTCTGGATAGAGACCAAAATCTAAGCTATCTCTAGGTTCATACGAAATATCATTAATGATGGTGTAAACTAAAGAATCAGAGCTAACAACCCAATGGTCTTCCCAAAATGGATAAATTTCATAAACGCCATCGGCTAGGTATAATGTAGAGGTAGCATATTGACCGTCAGCACCTGTGAAACAAATTACTCCTTCAGGATCTGAAAGTATCGAAGCCAAATTTATACCTTCTTCTCCTGGATCTTGAATTCCATTTCCGTTTTCATCCAAATAAACGGTCCCCTTTATATCTAAATCGGCCGAATCAACCAACGTACAGACGGTGAAAGGTCCTCTCCATGAAGAATAAATATCAACGCCACAATTGGAGCGAATGTAAACATCGTAACATTCATTTGCCGCTAAATCTGTTA
>JADZFJ010000322.1 GCA_020849935.1 Crocinitomix sp.
ATGTAAATGGGGTGACAAAAGACAAACTCGTGGTGGCATTCTCTGATAAATCTCCAAGTTTTGCCTTGAGTTTAATGAATCGGAAAGGATGGTCTGGTTATCAAACATTTACTTATCATACCCCTTTAAAAAAGTTTATTGAGCAGGGCGCTGAATTTTTAATAATTAATCAACGTGCGCCTAAAATGAAAGATTGGAATCTCGTTGAAGAATATCTTGACAAACCGCTCGCAGACACGAACGATGTCTTTATTTATAAACTCGTACCCAATTAAAAATATCTACTAATTTTGTGAAAATAAAGACGGAATTATTTCGTTTAAATTATTTATGCCAAATTCAACAAAAAAAATTGCGATCATTGGAGCTGGACCAGCAGGGATTACTTCGGCATTCGAACTCAGTAAAGCTGGTTTTGATGTAACAGTTTACGAAGCATCTGAATCGGTTGGGGGATTATCCAAGACCATTGAACTGTGGGATCAAAAAGTAGATTTAGGACCACATCGGTTTTTTAGCAACGATACCAAAGTGAATCAACTGTGGTTAGAAGTTGTTGGAAAAGATTACCGAATGGTGGATCGTTTGACACGCATTTACTACAAAAAAAAATTCTACTATTATCCGCTTAAACCTTTTGATGCCTTATTTAAATTAGGAATCTGGCAAGCGTTTTTATGTGTGCTGAGTTATTTCAAAGAAAAAATTAAACCCACCAAACAAGATGGTTCATTCGAATCGTGGGTAACAGCTCGATTTGGCTCACGCCTCTACAGGATTTTCTTTAAAACCTACAGCGAAAAATTATGGGGAATTCCATGTTCTGAATTGGATGCAGATTTTGCGGCACAACGGATCAAAAAATTGTCCCTGTTTGAAGCGATAAAAAATGCCTTGTTTGCAGGTAAAAAAAATAAACATAAAACCTTGGTTGATCAATTTGCTTATCCTATTGGAGGAACAGGCATGGTGTATGAGCGAATTAAAACCTTGATTGAAAAAAATGGTGGAAAAGTTTGGTGCAATACGCCTGTTAAAAAAGTCTTGGCTGAAAACGGAAATACGCCAAAAATCGAACTCAATTCTGGTGAAATAGTTGAATTTGATCACATCATTTCTTCGATGCCTATTACCCATTTAGTGCGGAATTTACCGAATGTACCAGCAGAAATTTTGGAAGCAACCAATCAGTTAAAATTCCGAAACACCCTTTTGGTGTATTTAAAAGTAGAAGGACAACACGTATTCCCCGACAATTGGCTTTACGTTCAGGCCAACGATCTTTTAATGGGACGGATTACCAATTTTTGTAATTGGGTGCCAGAAATCAATAATGGACAAAAATCAACCATTGTCGTGCTTGAATATTGGGCGTATGATTCGGACGAAATTTGGAATGACACCAACGAAAATCTAATTGAATTAGCGAAAAAAGAATTACGCGCAACAGGTTTAATAAAAGACCTACCAATTTCGGAAGGACATATCGTTAAAATTCCGAAATGTTATCCAGTTTATGGGAAAGGTTATCAAGAACCATTAAAAAAGGTTGAGGCCTATCTAACTGGAATAGAAAACCTTTCTGTTATTGGAAGATACGGTGCCTTTAAATACAACAATCAAGATCACAGTATTTTAATGGGACTTTTGAGCGCAGATAATTTGATTAATGGAAAGGATCATAATCTTTGGGAAATCAATACCGATTATGAAATTTATCAAGAATCATCCACCATTACTGCCGCTGGTTTAACCCTTAACTGATGAATTTTATTAAAAAGCATAAGTTTTTTTTAATTGGATTGATTTCAATTCTTTTGCTTTTTAGAATTTCTGTTTCTGTTCGATCCGCTAACCTCAATTCGGAAGTGGGTAGATACCACGAATGGATTACCGCACATACTTTGCTGACTTGCCAAATTTGGGAGGAAAACGGAGGTCCATCGGCCTATAATTTTAATCCAGTTTATACCTATCCAGGGGAAGGAAACGGGCATCGTGATGTTTTAGGAGGGGTTACTGCAAAAAATGGAGATGTCTATTATGTCTCGTATCCACCGTTTACCTTTCTTTTCAATTATTACGTGAGTGAACTTTTAGGAGGACAATCGGTGGCGAACATTCGGAATGTTTCTATCTTAGTTCATTTTGTCACCGCCTTGCTCATTTTTTTGTTGGTAGGAATGGTTCGACCATCAACCAGTCAAAATACATTCAATTTTCCAGGATTAATTGCCGCAACTATTTACATTTTTGTCGAAGGTAATTTGTGGTTTCACGGAAACCTGTTTTTTGTCGATATGCTCGTTCAACCGCTTTTTATTGGGGGAATGATCTTAACTATCAAGTATCTAAAGAATGATTTTAAACGAAAATGGGTCCTATTGGCATCATTATTTTTTGTTTTTTTCTTAGCAAGTTACACCGAATGGTTAGGACTTTTAAGCGCTTTTTTTACAGGATTATTTTTTCTTTTAAAAGCAATTCTCTCTAAAAACAAAACACATTTACTGCCCTTTTTGAGCATTGGATTAGGTGCAAGTCTCGCCTTAGGTTTAACTGTGTTTCAATATTCAACGATTAATGGATGGGAACAATTAAAAGCAGTTTCTCAAAATAAATACAATGAAAGAAGTGGACACACAGCTACCATTGATTCGGCAAAAGAAAATAACCTCTCCAACCCTGAAAGTTTTGAAACACTCACCGAACATCTCGACGATAGTCATTATTCGATTGCAGATTGTTTAGTGCTTTGTTTAACCATGTGCATTTTTGTGGCAGTTGCGTATCGTTTTACGAAAGAACCCAATCACGAAATAACCCAAAAAAATTATCTTCCCGGAATCCTGCTCGGACTCCTATTTATACCAATCATCGCACATTATTTACTTTTCTACAATTTTAATGTGCTCCATAGTTTCGGAAGTCTTAAAATTGTAGCGGTAACTGTGGTGCTCACTGCCATTGTTTTTGACTATGTCTATCGGCGTGCAACAAAAATGAATCAAAACCTCGGACTAACATTGTTATTATTTTTTGGGATATTAATTGGATTAAAAATGAATGAGGAAGCAGTCAACTACACACTCGAATATCCTCTCGAGAAGCTTGATTTAGATCTCATCGAATCCGCCAAAATCATTAAAAAATATTCTAACCCTGCCACGGCTGTCATGACTAACGTACCATTGTCACCCGAACAAATGTATTATGCTCATCACAGCATTTCACCGATTTCTGGGCACGATACCATGGTGATCCACGATGTACTTAAAATGCGCCGGAATAATACGGGAGATTATTATCATCACAATGGCTCAAAGCTGATGACTTTAACCCGTTATGAATTAAGAGATAATAAGTTGTCAATTTTGGATACCTTTGTATTCGCAAAATAAAGAAGAATGCAAAAACAACTAAGCACCAAAGAACTTAATGACATTGTCCAATGGGACGTTAAAAATTGGGCGAAATGTCTTGATTTTTGGAATGAGAATGCCGATTTAAGTTCGAAAAAAAAGGTGTTGGCAATTGGAGAACGTGAGGGTGGTATGAGTTTGTATTTTGCATTACATGGGCACGAAGTTATTTGTTCAGATTACAATGAAATGCCCGACACCACCAAAAAAATGCACGAATCGTACGGTGTATCTGAGCTGATCACCTATCAAAAAATAGATGCAAAAGCCATCGCATTAGAGTCTGAGTCGGTAGATGTTGTCTTATTTAAGTCAGTAATCGGTGCTTTGGGGAATGCCAACGATCAAGCACAAGCGTTTGATGAAATTTATCGGGTGTTAAAACCAAATGGAATTTTACTTTTTGCTGAAAACCTCGAAGGAAGTGGTTTGCATAAATTTTTACGAAAGAAATTTGTGAAATGGGGCGAACGTTGGCGATACATCACTGAAAGTGAAATTGTTGGGTGGAATTCAAAATACACCGCACACGCAACAAAATCGTATGGGGTTACTGCTTTGTTCGGCCGTTCAGAAAAACAACGTAAATTCTTGGCGCATATAGATACTGCACTCAATCCTATCACCCCGCGCAAATGGAGATACATCCTTTTTGGGGTTTTTAAGAAGTAAATTCACTCATCGAAAAATCATACACCATTCCCATATTTTTTGTATCTTCAAACTTATAATGGAGCTAATTACCTCAACAACGAATTAAAATGACAAAGAATCGACTTTTATTATTGGTTGTACTTTTCTTAGTATCCAAATCCTTTGGACAAGAGATTGACATTGTGACACAAGAACGAATTCAAGGAACCATCACCATTTTATCGTATAGTCCAGATGGAAAGTTAATTGCCTCTGGAAGTGAACGCGAAAACTCGATTAAAATTTGGGATGTTGTTTCTGGAAAA